>JAJFJX010000032.1 GCA_021773655.1 Panacagrimonas sp. | reverse complement strand
TCCGCAGGACTGCATCCCGCTGGCGAACCCGCCTTCGGACTTCGGCTTCGGCTTCCTCAGCCAGTCGCCGGCATCGGCCAGCACCCGCGTGTTCCGCCAGGTGGGCGGGCTGATCCGCGCCACCGACTGCGCGCAGTTGCCGTTGGCTGCCGTGCTCGCGGCGGAGGACTTCGGCAGCAATCCCGTGGTGGACGTCGAAGACCTCGATGCGACTTTCAGCGCGGTGCCGCGTCTGGCTCTGGAAGGTGGTTCCAGTTTCAGCAGCGCCAGCCGCATCGTATTCGGCCTCTCCGGCAGCGCGGTGTGCGCGGCATTGACCGACTTCTTCTACGCCAGCGACGACGGCGATTATTTCGCCGAGGCGGCGGTCTGCGAAGCGTCCAGCCGGCTGGAGATCGTGTTCGAGCGCTGATGTCGAGACGGTGGCGTCTGCAAGGATCTCCGCCCGCTTTTGCGCGAATCGGGCGGCGCAATCAGCGCGATCCGGTTGGCGACAGCATGCGCCGTGTCACGTGGGGCAATGGCTCGGCCGCTCGCCGGACGGTCTGCGGCGGCAGAACGACGCCGCGGGCCGGGTCGTCTTTTTTGAGTCGCTGCAACGCCCGGCGGTCAGTTCAGCGAGCGCGGCACGGCGAGGCGGAACGGCGCGATGCGGGCATCGAAGGCTTCACGGGTGTCGGTGCGCCGCATGTTGAACTCGCCGTGCATGGTGCCGACCGGCGTATCCAGCGGACAGGCGCTGGTGTACTCGAACGTCTCGCCGGGCCGCAGCACGGGCTGCTGGCCGACCACGCCGGGGCCGCGAACTTCCTCGACCCTGCCCTCGCCGTTGGTGATCACCCAGTGCCGCGAGATCAGCTGCACGGCCATCTCGCCTTCGTTGCGCACGGTGATGTGGTAGGCGAATAAGTATCGGCCCGCGGCGGGGTCGGACTGTTCGGCCACGTAGGAGGGCTGGGCGATGACGCGCAGGCCTTGGGTCAGGGTGTTGGACATGGCGCATTCTACATTCGCCCCCGGCGCATCAGCGCACTTGCACCGGGCCGCTGTCCATGGCGGCTTGCAGTTGTTCGATGAAGTGGTTCCAGTCCACCCGGCGGTTGTAGCCCACCACGTCGATGCGCGGCAGCCAGCGGCCCTGTACCAGCACGAAGCCGCCGTCGTCGGACGGTGCCACGCCGTCCATCTGGCAGATGCCGTCGCGCAGGATGCAGCTCCAGCCCAGTCGTGCATAGGCGAACGATTCGAACAGGCCCAGCGCGCCGCGCGACAGCAGTCCGCTGGGGCCGCCACCGATCGAGGACAGGGTGTCGATGGCGCGTTGCGAGATCCGTCGCCGCGAACGATCACCCGGCGGCGTCCGCAGGCGGGCGTCGAAGGCCACGGGACGTCCGTTGCGCAGGCGCAGGTTTTCGATGTCGCCGTCGAGCCGGCCCTCGATGCGACCGAACTCGAAAGCTTCGGTGAGCAGGCCCAGGTCCAGGCCGCGCAGGTGCAGGTCTGCGGCCACCCGCGGCTGTCCGCCGAACAGGTCCAGCACCCGCAGCGCCTCCACCACCAGATGGCCGTCGAAGACCGAGGCCTGCAGTTGGCCGTCGATCTCCAGATTGCCGTTGCTCAGACGCACGCCGGGCAGCTTTCCGGCCAGGCTGCCGCCCAGGGCCGCCCAGGGCCGGCCAGCCCAGGGCCTGGGTCAGCACGCTCAGGTCCAGGGTTTGGATGCGGGCATCCAGGCGCGCGTCCAGCGCCGGTGTCCCCAGCGCCAGCAGGTCCAGACGCTGCAGTTCGATGGCCCCGCCGGCCAGCGGCACGCGCAGCGGCGCCAGCAGGGACAGGTTGCGATCACGCGCCCGCAGATCGATGCGGGAGGCCCCCAGCGCCACGCCGCTCAGGTGGCCGCTCTGCCAGCGCAGTTGCGAGGGCGCAACGTCGCCCAGTCGCGCCCAGTGCAGGTGTGCGTCGATGCCCTCCAGTTTCAGCGATGCCGGTGGATAGTCGAGATCGGTCCGGTGCAGGCTCAGGTCAGCCGCTTCGAGCCGGCCGTCGCGGATCTGCGCGTGGCCGTCGGAGCGGCCCTGCAGTTGCAGGCGCGCCCAGGTCTGGCCGGCGCCGAAGGGCTGCAGGTAGGTCGCAAAGGCCGGGCCCAGATGCAGGTCGTTCCAGATCAGGTCGGCGCTGCGCACGCCAAGCGGCCGGGTCGCCAGTTCGGCACGTCCGTACAGCCGGCCCAGGCCGGCCTGGTTCCAGTCCAGATTCTCGACGGTCACGCCGGCGGCGGATCCGCGCAGCCGCATGGCCAACTCCGCGGGAGCGGCCCTGAAGTCGACGAACACCGGCTCGATGTAGGCCTGCCCGCCAGCCAGCCTGGCGACGGCCTGCAGCGTCCACTGTCCGTCGAGGGCCTGCACCTGCGCTTCCAGCGCCAGGTGCAGACCCTCGACGGCGTCGCGGCCCTGTCGCGCCGTGGCGTCGAGCGCGGGGATTCCGATGTCGGCCTCGCCGCTCCAGGTTCTGCCGTCCCGGCGGGCGCGCAGATGCAGGTCCGCGCGGCCGGTCGCCTGCAGGTCGAACTCGGCGAGCGCTGGAATTGGCCCGTGCACCAGCGATACCAGGGGTCCCAGCTCGATGCCTTCGCCGTGCAGTTCGATGTGCAGATCACCGTGCCGATCACCCTCGTGCCTCCGCAGCGCCGCGTGCAGCCGGCCGCTCGGAGTGTCCAGTCGCTGCAGGTCGAAGACCGCATCGCCGTTGCGTTCCAGGCGGGCCTCGATGCGCGCCTCCATCGCGCCCAGTGGCGAGTCGCGCAGGCTCAGCCGGGCCGCTTCCAGTCGCAGGGCGTCGTTGCGGGCGCGCAGGCGGCCGTGCAGTCGCAGGCCGTCCACGGGCGCGGCCACCGAGGGCAGTTCGATGGACCCGATGCTCAGCTCGAAATCGAGCGCCCTGGCCGGGGCCATCGACACCACGCAGGTCAGGGCCAGCATCGAGGGCAGCCGGAGGCATCGCATGCGGCGATGCTCGCACAGGTGCAGGACCTCGCCGCATCTCCTACATTGCGCCGCGACCTCCGGACCCTGGCCCAACCCCGCATGCTGCGCGCAGCCTGGCAACGATTGCTGAGCGTGTTCGAAGCCGCAGACGCGCAATGGCGGGATCCGCGGCTCGATGCCGGCTGGAAGCCGCTGGCTGCGGTGCTGGCCCTGAGCGGCCTGTGCCTGTTCGGCATTCATTACCTCAAATACGCCAGCACCCTGCTGGGCGTGATCGACGCGCTTGCCGGCGCCGACGCACTGCGCGCCTTCAGGGCCAGTCCCTGGCACGAACTGCTCACGCACCTGTGGTGGGGCGCGGTGCACTTGATTGGCTACGTGCTGGTGCCGGTGTGGTTTGTCCGCCGCGTGTGGCGACGGCCGCTGGCGGACTTCGGCCTGGGCTGGGGCGACACCACGCGCTGGCTGCCGGCCTGTGCCGCGATGGTGGCGGTGGTCGGCGTGTTTGCCTTCATCGCCAGCCATGCACAGAGTTTCCAGCACACCTATCCGTTCTATTCTCAGGCTGGCCGTTCCTGGCCGGACCTGCTGCTGTGGGAACTGATCTACCTGGCGCAGTTCGTGATGCTGGAGTTCTTTTTCCGCGGCTTTCTGCTGCACGCGCTGGCGCCGCGCTTCGGTGCCGGTGCGATCTTCGTCATGGTGGTGCCCTACCTGATGATCCATTTCCCCAAACCCTGGGCCGAGGCCTTCGGCGCGCTGCCGTTCGGCATTCTTCTGGGCGTGATCGCGCTGCGCTCACGCTCGATCTGGGGCGGTGCGCTGGTGCACATGGGCATTGCGCTGTGCATGGATCTGATGAGTCTGGCGCAGACCGGACGCTGGCCGGCTTCCGGATGGCCGGCATGAAGCGACCGTCGCTGGCCGGCAGCGGACGCGGCCTGCGCCATGTGGCGTGGGCGTTGCTGCTGGTGCTGACCGCGCTGTACCTGAGCTGGCGCGCGCTGGCGGCGATGGACTTTGGCTATCCGCTGCTCTACCGGCCGCTGGGCCTGGAGCAGAACATCCAGACCTATGCGCCGCGCAACACCATCCGTCCGGGCTTTCAACTGACTTCGCGCGAGGAGCGGTTTCGCCTGTTTGCCGGGATCGGCCGCGCCATACGCAACGACGGTCAGGGCCTGGCCGGGCTGCGCTATCACGACACCCGCGGACGCGAACTGGGAACGCTGCTGACCGCGCCGGAGATCGTCCACCTGCAGGACGTGGCGCATCTGGTGGCACGCTTCGAGCGGGTCGGGCTGCTGGCACTGTTCGGCTGGCTGGGGCTGTGCGTATGGCAACGTCGGCGGGGCTGGCCGCTGCCGACGTTGCCATCGCTGCTGCTCGGCACCGTGGCGGTGCTGGCCGCCGGCGGGCTGCTGGTGGCGGTGGTCGGTCCCGGCGCGCTGTTCTACTGGCTGCACGAGGTGATCTTTCCGCCCGATCACCCCTGGTTCTTCTATTACCAGGCGTCGCTGATGTCGACGATGATGCGCGCCCCGGTGCTGTTCGGCGGCATCGCGGTGCTGTGGCTGGCGCTGGCGCTGGTGTTCCTGGCATTGCTCTACGCGCTGGCCCGGCGGCTGGCGCCGGGGCCGTCGGCCGATGCGGCGGCACTCAGTGAAAGTCGCGCGATGCCACGTCGAGCTCGCCGATCCAGGCGCTGAGGTCCTCGAAGCGCTGCGCCACCACGTGGGTGGTGCCCCCGGATTTCTGCAGCTCGCCGCTGACCACCAGGAAGCTGGCGTGCAGCGCGGCGCGTCGATGGGTCTCCATCACTGAACGCCACACGATCAGATTGTGCGCGCCGGTCTCGTCCTCCAGCGTCATGAAGACGGTGCCGTTGGCGGTCTGCGGCCGCTGGCGGTTGATCACCAGCCCGGCCACCTTGACGCGGCCGCCGCCGGGCAGGCGTTGGAGATCCACCGCGCGCCGGACCTTGAGGGCATCGAGCCGCGGCCGCAGCAGTGCCACCGGGTGCCGGCGCAGCGTCAGGCCGGTGGCGTTGTAGTCATCGACGATGTCCTGGCCCTCGCGCGGCGCCGGCAACTGCGCAGGCTGCGCCTCGCGCGCCGCGTGGCCGGCCAGCAGGCCGTTCAGGCGCTGCGCGCCCAGCGCATCCCAGCGCGCCTGGTGGCGATGGCCGCTGAGGCTGTGCAGCGCGTCGGCGTCGGCGAGCAGGCGGCGGTCACGGGCGTCGAGCTGCGCACGGTGCACCAGGTCGTCGAGGCCGGTGAACAGGCCCATGTTGCGCGCCACCTCGATGCGGCGGGCAGTGGCTTCGGACAGTCCGCTGACCAGGCGCAGGCCCAGGCGCAGCGCAGGTTCGTCGGTCGGCGCGGCGCCGGGGTCGCGCTCCAGCGTGCAGTCCCAGTGGCTGGCGCACACATCCGCCGGGCGCACGCTCACGCCGCAACGCTGCGCCTCCTGCACCAGTTGCGCCGGCGCGTAGAACCCCATCGGCTGCGAGTTGATCAGGCCGGCGGTGAACGCGGCCGGTGCGTGGCACTTGAACCAGGCCGAGGCGTAGGCCAGCAGCGCAAAGCTCGCCGCGTGGGATTCGGGAAAGCCGTAGGAGCCGAAGCCGAGCACCATGCTGTAGATGCTCTCGGCGAACGCGGGATCGAAGCCGTTGCGCGCCATGCCGCCCAGCAGACGTTCGCGGAAGTGCGTCAGGCCGCCATGACGTTTCCACGCCGCCATCGAGCGGCGCACCTGGTCGGCCTCGCCGGGCGAGAAATCGGCGCCGTCGATGGCAATCTGCATCACCTGCTCCTGGAACAGCGGCACGCCGAAGGTGCGGCCCACCGCCTTGTGCAGCTTCTGCGGGATCCGGAAGTCGATGTGCGGGTTCTTCTCGCGCGCCTGCCGGCGCTTGAGGTAGGGATGCACCATGCCGCCCTGGATCGGCCCCGGCCGCACGATCGCCACCTGGATCACCAGATCGTAGAAATGCCGCGGCCGCAGGCGCGGCAGCATGGACATCTGCGCGCGCGACTCGATCTGGAACACGCCGATGGTTCTGGCCGCGCAGATCATGTCGTAGGTCGCGGTGTCGCCGCGCGGAATCTGCGCCAGCGTGCGCGGCCGGTCGGGTGTGTCCTGCAGCAGCCCGAACATGCGGCGCAGCGCGCTCAACATGCCCAGTGCCAGCACGTCGACCTTGAGCAGGCCGAGGGTTTCCAGATCGTCCTTGTCCCACTGGATGATGGTGCGTTCCTTCATCGCCGCGTTCTCGACCGGTACCAGCCTGGACACCGGCGCATCGGAAATGATGAAGCCGCCGACATGCTGCGACAGGTGACGCGGCATGCCGCGCAACTGGCCGGCCAGATCCAGCCAGCGCTGCATGAACGGCGTGTCCGGGTCCAGGCCGAGTTCGCGCAGTCGCTGCGGGAACACCTCCGGCTGGTCCCACCACGCCAGCGACTGGTTGAAGGCCTCGATCTGCTCGGCGCCCGCGCCCAGCGCCTTGCCGACCTCGCGCAGCGACATCTTCCTGCGGTAATGGATCACCGTGGCGGCCAGCGCGGCGCGCTCGCGGCCGTACTTGCCGAAGATGTACTGGATGATCTCCTCGCGCCGCTGGTGCTCGAAGTCCACATCGATGTCCGGCGGCTCGTCGCGCTCCTTCGACACGAAGCGCTCGAACAGCAGGTTGCCGTCCTCCGGCTGCACGGCGGTGATGCCCAGCGCAAAGCACACCGCAGAGTTCGCCGCGCTGCCGCGCCCCTGGCACAGGATGCCGCGTGCGCGCGCCTCGCGGACCACGTCGTGCACGGTGAGAAAGAACGCCTCGTACTGCAGCTCGGCGATCAGTCCCAGCTCGCGCTCGATCTGCGCCAGCACCGCCGGCGCGGCGCCGTGCGGCCATCGCTCGCCGATGCCGCGCGTGGTCAGCACGCGCAGCCAACGGGTCGGCGTGTAGCCGGCGGGCACCAGTTCGGACGGGTAGCGGTAACGCAGTTCGGTCATGCGAAAGCCGCAGCGCTGCGCGATGCGCAGCGTCTCTTCGAGCAGCGCAGGTGGATACAGCGCACGCAGTTCGTCGAGTGTGCGCAGGTGATGCTCGCCGTTGGGCAGCAGGCGGTAGCCGCACTCGGCCACCGGGATACCGTGGCGGATGGAGGTCATCACGTCGTGCAGCGCGCGGCGCTCGCGCACGTGGTAGCGCACGTCGCCGGCGGCGACCTGCGGCAGGCCGAAGCGCGCCGTCGTCTCATGCGCGCGTTCGAGGTGCTGCGCATCGTCCGGACCACGGTGCAGTTCCACCGCCATCCATGCCCGCTGCGGGAAGCTGTCACGCATCCACGCCGCATGGCCGGCGTCGAAGCCTGCGTCGGGCAGCCACAACGCCAGCGCGGATTGCGGAATACGGGTGAAGTCCTCGCACAGCAGCCGGTACTGGCCCTTGTCGCTGCGCCGCCGGGCATGCGTGATCAGCGCCGACATCGCTTCGTAGGCGGCCAGGTCGGTTACCAGCAGCACCAGGCGCGGGCCGTCCTCGACCTGCAGCTCGCTGCCGACGATCAGCGTGATCCCGGCTTTCTCGGCCTCTTCGTGCGCACGCACGATGCCGGCCAGCGAGCATTCGTCGGTGATGGCCAGCGCCGAGTAGCCCAGTGCGCGTGCCTGCGCCATCAGCTCGCGGGCGTGCGAGGCGCCGCGCTGGAACGAGAAGGCGGACAGGCAGTGCAGCTCGGCGTAGGCAGGGGCAGGCTTCATGAAAACCACCCGTGCAGGAACCACTGCCCGGAGCTCAGGTCGCGGAACACCCAGGCGCGCGCACCGTTGATGTCGATGGCGACGTAGTCGCGCCGGATGTCGTGTGCATCCCACCAGCCCGATTCGATGCGCTCGACGCCGGCATCCGGCGGCAGCTCGGGCGCCGGCATCGGCCATGGGGCCCGCAGCAGCAAGGTCGGGCGATGCAGCCCGGACGGTGCCGGGCGCGGCGCGGCCTGTACCCGGCCGGCGACAGTGTCGGTGTGCAGGCAGGCTGCGCTGCCCCTTTCGGGACGGTGGTCCTCGATCATCTGCAGGGTCCAGGCACGGGATTCACCGAGCCGCCCGCGGATGCGTTCCAGGGCCGCGCCCCAGGCCTGCGCCTGCCCGGTGCGGGTGTCGAACAGGTCGGTCTGCGGCACATGGGCCGCGGCGAAGTCCTCCGCAATCAGCACCAGCTCGCGCGCAGGCAGCGGCAGGCCGTCGCGGCCGAGGCGTTCGTACAGGGCGTCAAAGATGCGTCGCGCGTCGCGGTGCGGATCGACGAACTGCGCGTGCAGTCGCGTCTGGCGGGCCCCGGCATGCAGCACGGCGAGCGTGACGCTGCGCAGGCCACGATCACGGGCGCGCAGATAGGCCTGCAACTCCGTGCACAGGCGCTTGAGCGGAAACTGCAGGCGCTCGGTGTCCTCGACCTCGCTACCCAGTTCGAAACGGCGGCGGAACGTCTGCGGCGGCACGATCGCCTCGAAAGGCTCGGCGGCGTCGCCGAGCAGCCGATCGAGTGCCAGCCGGTAGGCGCTGCCGAAGCGCTGGCTGAAAGCCTCGCGCGGCACCGCGAACAGATCCCGCAGCCGCCGCAGTCCGACGCCGTGCAGCGCGTGCAGCACCGCGCCTGGCCAGTGCAGGACGCGCAACGGCAGGACGTCGAGCTGCGCGCGCAGGGCTTGCAGGTCCGTGGCCGTGCCCGTGCCCGTGGCCATGGCCGATGCGGGGGGCGACGCCGCTCCGGGAGCGGTGCAGGCCAGCAGGGCGGCGCCGGCGCGCGTCGGTGCAACGCCGAGCCGGGCAGAGTGACCCAGTTCGGACCATTCGGCGCGCATCGCATCGCACAGCGGCACCTGGCCACCGAACAGCCTGAGGCTGTTGCCGATCTCCACCCACAGCAGCGCACGCGGCAC
>JAJFJX010000310.1 GCA_021773655.1 Panacagrimonas sp. | reverse complement strand
AAACGCCTGGCGCAGGATGTACTGGCGGCATTCTGGGTTGGTGATGTGCTTGTAGACCGCGAGCACGAGGTTATTGGCCACCAGCGAATCGGCGGTGCTGAAGAAGCCGAGGCTGCGCTTGATGATGTTGCGTTCGTCGTCGGTCAGGCCGTTGGGGTCGGCCCACAGCGCGATGTCCGCGCTCATGCCGATTTCCTGCGGCATCCAGTGGTTGTTGCAGGCGGCGAGGTACTTTTCCCAGGCCCACTTGTACTTGAAGGGGACGAGCTGGTTGAGGTCGGCGCGGCAGTTGATGATCTTCTTGTCGTCCACCTGGATGCGGCGCGCGCCCATGTCCAGGTCTTCCAGGCCGGTAAAGCCCGCCTCGGGCTTGCCCTGGGTGGGCTTGAGGCGAAAATCCTCGGGGCCGGGAATGGGCGGATTCGGAGCGGGTGCCGGCGCGGTCGCCATGACAGCAGCGCCGTGAGGCGAAAGGCGTGAGGCGTGACGCGCCGAAGCGGCCTTTGCCGGGGCGGTGGTGGGTGCGGGTTCGTCGTCCCAGGACAGCATGTTGGTTCTCCGTGTTCTATAGCTTGGACTGCGTAAATGCGGTCCGGTTTGATTGGCTTCTGATCTATATCGAGTTCAGTAGGGCTCTGCGAAAAGAGTCCCTCGCGCACCCGCTGAGCTTCCGACCCGGCGCATGCCGGGCCAGAAGATCAGACACCGTGTCGGGACTCTCACTGGCATGACTCGCAGCCCGGATCCAGGATCGAGCACACATTGGCGCCGGACACGTCCGTGGCGGCGCGAGGGGAGGTGCCCACGCCGGTGACGGCTGCCGCGGCGCCGGCACTTTCACCGCTGCCGACCTTGTTGAGGCGGCCGTCGGTGATGGTGGTCTTCTCGGCGTGGGTGGCACCCAGCGTGCGCAGGTAGTAGGTGGTCTTGAGGCCGGACAGCCAGGCGTGCTTGTAGAGCTCGTCGAGCTTCTTGCCGCTGGGCGCGGCCATGTAGAGGTTGAGCGACTGCGACTGGTCGATCCATTTCTGGCGGCGGCTGCCGGCGTCGACCAGACGCTTGGAATCCACCTCGAACGCGCACTTGTAGATCTGCTTGAGCTCGTGCGGCACGCGGTCGATCTGCTGCACCGAGCCGTCGTAATACTTGAGGTCATGCGCCATCACTTCGTCCCACAGGCCCAGGGCCTTGAGGTCGTTGGCCAGACACTGGTTGACCACGGTGAATTCGCCGGACAGGTTGGATTTGACGTACAGGTTCGAGAACTGCGGTTCGATCGACTGGCTCACGCCGGTGATGTTGGCGATGGTGGCGGTTGGGGCAATGGCCATGCAGTTGGAGTTGCGCATGCCCACGGTCTGCACGCGCACGCGCAGCGTGTCCCAGTCGAAGTTGCCGGAAAGGGTGGTGTCCTGACGCAGGAACTGGCGGCCACGCGCCTCGCCGAGCAGGCCGATGGAGTCGATGGGCAGGATGCCGCGATCCCACAGCGAGCCCTTGAACGAGGTGTAGGCGCCGCGCTCTTCGGCCAGGTCGGTACTGGCCTGGATGGCGTAGTAGCTGATCGCCTCCATCGAGGTGTCGGCGAACTGGATCGCCTGGTCGCTTTCGTAGGGCAGGCGCAGCTTGTACAGCGCATCCTGGAAGCCCATCACGCCCATGCCGACCGGCCGGTGGCGCAGGTTGGAATTGCGTGCGGTGGCCACCGAGTAGTAGTTGTACTCGATGACATTGTCCAGCATGCGCAACGCGGTGCGGATGGTCTGCTGCAGCTTGACCCGATCGAGCTGGCCGTCGGCGCCGATGTGCGCCGGCAGGTTGATCGAGCCGAGGTTGCACACCGCGATCTCGGAGCCGGCCTTGGTGTTGAGGGTGATCTCGGTGCACAGGTTGGAGCTGTGCACGACGCCGACATGATTCTGCGGGCTGCGCACGTTGCAGGGATCCTTGAACGTGATCCAGGGGTGCCCGGTTTCGAACAGCATGCTCAGCATCTTGCGCCACAGGGTCAAGGCCGGCATGCGCTTGAAGTTCTTGATGCGGCCGTCGTCGGCGAGCTTCTCGTACTCGGCGTAGCGCGCCTCGAAGGCATCGCCCATCAGGTCGTGCAGGTCGGGCACTTCTTCGGGTGAAAACAGCGTCCACGGGCCGTCTTCCATGACCCGCTTCATGAACAGGTCCGGCACCCAGTTGGCAGTGTCGATGTCGTGGCAACGGCGGCGGTCGTCGCCGGTGTTCTTGCGCAGGTCCAGGAACTCCTCGATGTCGCGGTGCCAGGTCTCCAGGTAGGCGCACAGCGCGCCCTTGCGCTTGCCGCCCTGGTTGACCGCCACCGCGGTGTCGTTGGCGACCTTGAGGAACGGCACCACGCCGTTGGACTTGCCGTTGGTGCCCTTGATGTAGCCGCCCATGCCACGTACCGACGTCCAGTCGTTGCCCAGTCCGCCGGCAAACTTGGACAGCATGGCGTTGTCGTGAATGGCGCCGAAGATGCCGTGCAGGTCGTCCGGAACCTGGGTGAGATAGCAGCTCGACAGCTGCGGACGCAGGGTGCCGCTATTGAACAGCGTCGGCGTGCTGCTCATGAAGTCGAAGGCGCTGAGCAGCTTGTAGAACTCGATGGCCCTGGTTTCGCGGTCGATCTCGTTGATTGCCAGGCCCATCGCCACGCGCATGAAGAAGGCCTGCGGCAGCTCGAAGCGGATCTTGTCGGAATGGATGAAGTAGCGGTCGTACAGGGTCTGCAGGCCCAGGTAGTCGAACTTGGCATCACGTTCGGGCAGCAGTGCGCGGCCCAGGGTGTCGAGGTCGAACAGGCACAGCTTGGGATCCAGCAGCTCTAGCTCGGCCGCCTTGTGGACGTACTCGCGGAAATACTCGGGATAGAGGCCCTTCATTTCCTCGAAAGTGGGCCGTGATTGCGGCTGGCCCAGGAACTTGAGGGCCTCGTGGCGCATGGCGTCCAGCAGCAGGCGTGCCGAGACGTAGGTGTAGTTGGGTTCCTTTTCGATGCGGGCGCGGGCGGCCAGGGTCAGCGCCTGCGACAGCTCATGTTCGGGGATGCCGTCGTACAGGTCGCGGACTGCGGCAGTGACCACCTCCTCGGCGTCGACGCCGCTCAGGCCCTCGCAGGCCTCG
>JAJFJX010000309.1 GCA_021773655.1 Panacagrimonas sp. | reverse complement strand
CTATTGGTAGATGTTTAGGCTGATTGGAACACTATTCTCTCTTGGCATACTCACCTCCGGCGGATGGTGGGTGTGGAACAACGTGCCCGAAGTGCGCAATTTCGTGGAGGCGCGAATCGACTCTCAAGGGTTTCACACTCTAGAGGTGCGCCACACTGCCGACCAGATCATGCAGACGCATGCGGGTGAGCTCCTCAAAGATGAGGAGCACTCATTCCTCCGTCCCACCCTCCTCTTCCAGCCCTACCTCCTCATGGAGGTCAAATACACCGGCAAAGGAGGCGGCACCAGCGAAGGGGTGATTCTTTGGAGCCTTGAGAGCGGCGAGATGATTGTCGACGCCTCCACCTGGGAGATGACTCACGGCTTTCAGGACTGCATCAACGCCAAGGCGTCGCGTAACGACTTCCGCATCCTCACTACCCTCGCCGAAAATCACGGCACACTCCGGCGGGATGCACTCGCAGAGCAGCTCCATGTCGACCTCGACATCCTCGACACCTGGCTCGACTCCTGCCGCCAAAAGAAGCTCATCGTTCAAAGTGGCGGCGACTACCGCCTCCACTTCCAACACCCCCGCCTCAGCGTCTCCCCCCAAACCCACCTCAAACAGCGGCTCGTCACCAAGCCCTACAAGCACGCCGAGCGCATCTCTCGCCGCTACTCCATTGGCCAAATCGAATCGCTTGCCGAATCGGCCTTCGGCAACGACTTCACCATCCGCAACTCCAAAGAAGTCTACCTTCCCGTCTATTCCATCGTCGTCCAAAACCCCGACGGCACCCGCCTCACCTCTTACTGGAACGCCCTCAACGGCAAACCCCTCGAGAAGTCCATCTTCTAACTAAGCCTAGAAAGGAAGGTGGTTTGGGGGCGGGGGTCCGTGAGATGTAGTCAGATTTTTATTTCTACGGAAGATTTGCGACGAGCGGCATGGCCATAGCCATGTCCGAGGAGCAAAGCTCCCGTAGCAAGAAAAAGATGATTGCAGATCGCGGGCCAACGCCCCCAAACCGCCTTCCTATGGAAAGAGAGGGATTCGAACCCTCGGTACCCTAAAGAGTACTCGTCCTTAGCAGGGACGCGCCTTCGGCCACTCAGCCATCTTTCCGAGATTAACAACACGACATCTTAGAGCCTTCAGGCTTTTCCAACAATGCAGAAACATCTTTACGTCTCCCGTTGCAAAATAGCTCATCTTTGCGGTAGCTTAATTGTGAAATACAAACCGAAGGTGGTGAAGATGAAGGTCGAAGCAAAATCAGCAGCGATTGAGCTCATGTCAGTTGCTGCAGTCTATACGGTATGCAAGCAGTTTCAGTTGAGCCGGGTGCATGAGGCAGCGCTTTTCGTGATTGTCACAGCGGCACGCGCACCGATAGATAAAACGACGAAGGAAATCACATCCGCAGAGATCTCCTATGGACTTGCGAATGCCGCAAAAACATTCGTCACTGTCTACCTGCTGCGAGGAGACCATCGTCTCATTACTCAATTGAGCAGCGTGGTTGGTAACCCGCAGGACTTAGGACTGGCTGGTCTCACCTTAGGATGGGGAGCTACCTGCGTATGGGATATCTCCACAGCTAAAGATCCCAACGGAAACAAGAACGAGCTCGCCAAATGGATTGTTTCGTGGTTCGACAAAAAAAATGAAAAGAAGTCGAGCGGTGCGAACAGTCTAGGCAGCGATGTGAAAGCGGGCTTCAAAGAAATGAAAAAAGCGGTCAAAAAGGCGGTCAAAAAGAAATAGTCGCAGGCTTAGCTGAGTGGCCCTTTTCTTTTGGGTGAGGATCGGCTATCGTCTTGCCGATGGTAGATAAAAAGACCAACATCCCCCCCCACTCGAAAGAGTCTGAAATGATGGTGCTGGGCTGCATGCTCACCAGCATCAACTCTCTGAATGTGGGCGCCGACTCTCTAGATGACTCGGACTTCTACTTCACGGAACACAAGCTGGTGTTTCAGGCGTTGAAAGCGGCCTACATGCAGGAAAAGCCGGCAGACGTTCACCTGGTCTGTGAGGAGCTGAAGCGGCAGGAGAAGCTGAAGGCTGTTGGGGGCGCCGCTTATGTAACAACGTTGGCCCAGTATGCGGGGACGTCGGCCTACACGGAAAGCTACATTGAGCTTGTCAAGTCGAAGTCGGTGTTGCGTCGGATGATCGACGCGGCGCAGACGGTGGAGCGGACAGCCAAGGGTGAGCCCGACGATGTGAGTCTGGCGCTCGATGAGGCGCAAGGGCTCTTCTTCAAGATCTCGCAGGCGGCCAATCCGGCGGCGGGACGGACGGTGGAGGAGATCCTCACCGGCGTGCGGGCCAAGTCTGAGACGCCATTCCTCAAAGAATTTGAGGAGCGGCAGGAGAGCTTCAAGGAAAAGGGACCGGATGATCCGGGCATTACTGGAATACCCACCCGCTTCACTGACCTCGACAAGATGATCAACGGTCTCAACGACTCTCACCTGCTCATCGTCGCCGGCCGTCCCGCAATGGGAAAGACCGCTTTCGCCATCAACATTGCTGAACACGTCTGTTTCGACAACGATGTTCCGGTCG
>JAJFJX010000308.1 GCA_021773655.1 Panacagrimonas sp. | reverse complement strand
TCGGGGCGTTCAGGCCCGTACAGCGGCTCGCCGATGCGCTCGCTGAATTCGTCGTTGAGGCGTGAAAGTTCGGAATTGCGTCCGCCCTCCAGGCCGTCGCCGAGTTCGATCACCCAGGCCGAGTCGGTGCCGTAGAGCGTGAACGCCAGGTCCACGATCTCCTGCGCAGAAGCGTAGTCGTAGCGTCCCTGTTCCGGTGACCAGTGGCGGGACAGGGACCCGTAGAAGATGCCCTTGATCTCGTCGCGGCGCTGGTCCGAGATGCGCAGCTGATCGGCGGCGTTGAGGTCCAAGATGCGGTCGACCAGCTCGGTGGCATCCGAGCACTCCGGTGCGCCGATGCAGGCCTCCAGCGAGTTGACCCTGGAGCGGTAGAGCAGGGTGCTGGCCAGCCAGATCAGCAGTCCGAGCGCGGCCAGTGCCGCCACTCCGGTGGCGACCATCGGAATCGCCTTTTCGCGCTGGGTCCGCGGGCGCAGACCTTCGATCAGATCCCCGGCCGAGGCGATGCGTCGCTCGCGCTGGAACGCAAGGCCGCGCGCCAGCGTGCGCCACTGCAGCTTGGTCAGGCCCGGCACCCGCGCCGGGGTCATGCCCTGCTTGAGCGCCTGCTCGGCGTTGATCTTGTTGTACGGATGCCTGCCGGTGAGCAATTCGTAGCTGACGCATGCCAGGGCGTAGAGATCGTCGGCGGGTTCGGCGTCCTTGCCCTGCAGCATCTCCAGGCTCGCATAGGCCGGCGTCAAGGCGCCCAGCGAGCCGGCGTCGAATACGGTCTGTTCGCCGCTGGCATCACTCTTCTGCTTGCCGGCGCGTGCGATGCCGAAATCGAACACCTTGGGCACGCGATCGCTGGTGAGCATCACGTTGCCGGGCTTGAAGTCCGAGTGCACCACGCCATCGCGGTGCGCCCGTTCCAGGGCCCGGCCCATGCCCTCGATCAGCGGAAAGGCTTCTGCCATCGGCATGCCCTTGCCGTCCAGCGAGCGGATCAGGTTCTTCAGATCCTCGCCGTCGACGAACTCCATGGTCATGTAGACCGTGGTGCCGTCCTTGTCGAAATCGTAGACGCGCACGATGTTGTCGTGCGCCAACTGCTGCGAGCGCCTCGATTCGCGCTGCAGCGCGATGAGCGAATCGGGATGGCGGCGGAATTCGTCGTTGAGGATCTTGACCGCGACGTAGGGATTGCGGTCACGCGCCTCGATCTTGCGTTCGTCGATGGCCAGGAACACCACGCCCATGCCGCCCTGACCGATCTGGCGCTCCAGCACGAAGCGGTCCTTGAGCCGCGACCCGACGGTGACCGCTTCGCTGGCCTCGGCCTGCGACAGGCGCTGCCAGGCGCTGGCGCTGCTGCGCGAAGACGACGAGGTGCCGGTGGTGCGCTGACCGGTGGTGGGCGTGCCGGTGGTGCGTGAACCGGTATTGCCGGTCACCGAGGTCCGTGTCCCGGTCAGGCTGGCCCGTTCCTCGGGCGTCAGCAGGCGGGTGCCGTCCTCCGGCGGGGTCGTCCCTGAATCTTCGGGACGCAGCATCTCGGTGGCGTCGTCGGGGTGCGGGTCTGCTGCCGGCGAACCGGGACCAAACACGGTGGCATCGCCCGGCGCCTCGGAGGGACCGTTTCCGGCGTCCGGGCTGCCGCCTGCAAAGACGGTGCTGTCGTCCGGTGCGCCCGGAGATTGCGGCTCGCCGGAGCCGGCGTCCGCTGAGGCGGGGGGCGATGCGCCGCCCTGCAGCTCGATCAGCTTGAGACGGACCGCCCGGTGCAGACGCGGGTCGAGTTCGGAGCCGGCCAGCAGCGCATCGAGGTCCTCGAGTTCGGCCTGATGGGTGCTGGGGTCTACCGCACCACGACCATTGAGCTCGCCGACGAAATCGCCGAGGCTCAAATGGCCGAGACGAACCTGATCCAGCCACTGCCGTACTTGGCTCATCCGTCGATCCTGACCACGACCACCGTGATGTTGTCACGCGCACCGCGTTCGAGGCAGGTCTGCACCAGTGTGGCGGCGATGTCCTCCACCGGCCCCGGCTGAGCCAGCGCGCCGGCAATCTCGGCGTCGGTCATTTCCTTGGTCACACCGTCGGAGCACAGCAGGAAAAGATCGTGTGGCGCCACGTCGGCCAATGTCCACTCGACGATCAGCTCCTTTTCGGCGCCCACCGCGCGGACCAGTGCCGCCGACTGCGGGCTGGACTCGATCTGCGTGTCCGTGAACGTGCCGGCGGCTCGCATTTCTCGGGCCTGGTTGTGATCCACGGTCAGCATGCGCAGGCCGCCGCCTGCGTGCTGGTAGACCCGGCTGTCGCCCGCCCAGCCGCAGAGCATGTAGTGGCCGGCGTCGACCAGCACCGCGGCGGTGGAGCCCACCAGTTGCAGTTGGTGGGCGCGGGCGTAGTCGAGCAGTTCGGCGTTGGCGGCGGCCAGCGCATCGTCGATGCGATCCAGGTAGTCGGCCGTCAACGGAGGGCGGACCACCGCGGTCAGATGGCGCACCACGGCCTTGCTGGCGACATCGCCGGCGGCATGCCCGCCCATGCCGTCGGCGACCGCCCAAAGGCGGTTGGTCGGGTCATCGAGGAAGGCGTCCTCGTTATGGCTACGGACCGTCCCCCTGTCGGACCGTCCATGCGAGCTCGTCAACAATTGATCACCCGTCCGGGCTGCGTTATTTGGCCGACACGCTACCACCGAGCTACCGGGACTCCAAGGCACGAGGCCCCACACCAGACCGGATGACGAGAACACGGTCCCACTCGGTCGGGCAAGCCTGACAGGTGCCGGCAGGATCGTGACGGGCTCCGCCGCGGGCTCACGCCCCTGAAGCGTGGTTCTGCCCGATCAGGACGCCGTGGCCGGCATCGCAACGATGAGGCTCGATTCGCCGGAGGCGCTCGACGCCGTCGCCGTCGGCGTCGCCAGATCCCTGCGTAGCCAGACGTGAGCCTGCGGGCTCAGGCGCGAACCGAGCCTGAGCGAGCGGCCCCGCGCTGAGTGGTGTTCTGCGGTGCCGGGCTGCGGTGGTCGAGGTTGGGGATCCGTGGAGCGGCTTCGCGGCCGAATCCGATCAGGCCGTGGCGGTTGTGGCCGAGAAGGAGTCGTTCATCGCCGGTAGCCGGACCGGCGATTCCTGCCGAGGCATTCGGCGCCTTCCTGCAGAAGCGCCCCGCGACGTTCGAGGCGCATGACTTCGCATGCCCGCCGCGCGCCGTGCCTGCCGGAGCATCAACCGACACGCCTGAGTCCGCGGCCAATGGCGTGTCCGAGCGCCATGCGCAGCAGTGTTCCGGTCACCGGCAGCCAGGTATCGAACTCGATGGTCCAGCGCACCTGGCTGCCGGTTTGTGCAGCAGCAAACTCCAGCCGGCCGCGATGGTTCCTGAGCGGAAAGCCGCCGCGGGTGATGCGATAGTCGATACGGCGGTCCGTTTCCAGCGCTGTGACCGTCTCTTCGACACCGAGCGGTCGGGGGCCGATCCGACGCACCGAGCCCACCGCGTTGGGCCCGCCCGGGCCGTCGTGAATGCGGCGCACCGGAACGCCGAACACCCGGCTCAGGTTTTCGTGATCTGCCAGCGCGCAAAACAGCTCGGACAGGGGCAGGGCGGAGAGGTGGACAATGTCGATCCGTTGCATGCGGGCTTCTACTGACAGGGGCGGTGAAGACTGGCGACCTGCCGGCCCGACTGCAAGCTCCGGTGCGACACCTCGATTCCGGCGCCGCGGTACCCCGGCATCAGCACTGGGCCCAGCGGCGCAGCAGGTTGGCGTAGGACTTGGACACCAGCTCGAATTCCGGCGTGGTCCGGCGCCCCGAGCGCTCCCACAGTTGCCGGCGCGCGCGGTCGAGGTCGAACAGGATCTCGCGCTGTCCGGGGTCGCGGACAAAGCTCTGAACCCACAGCACCGCAGCCAGTCGCACGCCGCGCGTGACCGGCTCGACACGGTGCAGGGTGGTGGCGGGATAGAGCACCGCCTGACCGCCTGGCAGCTTGTAGCGTCGGTCCCCGTCGTGAAGCTCCAGAACCAGTTCGCCGCCTTCGTAATCGGCCGGATCGGACAGGAACAGGGTCAGCGCCATGTCGCTGCGCAATGTCCGGCCACTCTGCGGCATCAATGCGTTGTCGACATGATTGCCGTAGGACATGCCTTCGGTGTAGCGCGAGAACAACGGCGTCCCGATCCGACAGGGCAGGGCGGCCGCCTGGAACAGGGCGTGTGACCGCAATGCGCCGAGTACGCGCTCGGCCAGGGCCGGGTGGCGAATCTGCTCGTTGCGCTTGACCTCGCGGGCATGCCAGCCCGCCGAACGTGCACCGTCGGCGAACTTCAGACCGGACAGTTCGGT
>JAJFJX010000307.1 GCA_021773655.1 Panacagrimonas sp. | reverse complement strand
TTGAGACCGAGGTAGGCCTCCCGCAGGCGGTCGCGGTCATACACGTGGTGCCAGAGCGTCGTAAACTGCTGTTCCCTATCTCCTTCCGCTACCTGACGTACCCGGTCGAGCGCTCGTTGCAGGTCGCTCCGGATCTGCGCCCGGGACCTGGTTTGCTCACCCGAGTTGCCCTTGGGCCGCCCCCTTCCCTCCACCCCCTCCGCCGGCGGCGTGGCAGCCACGTCGCCTTTGTTCGAGGGTTTCGCAGGTACTATGGAGCGGTCCGACTTCCCGCGTCCGTTCATCGCCGGTATCCCCTGTTCGGGTTCCCTTTGCGGACCCAGTCGCCATCGACCTGGGACAGACGCGGGACCTCCCGGCTCCCATACGAGGTGTGTGGATGCATGCACCGGGTCTCTGACCGCGCAGGGGCCCGACACCACTCGCGATATTGCGGCGTCGGATATTGCCTTCGCTCGCTCTCCAACGTCTCAGCCCCCCAAAGTTTCATGTATTTCGCGGCTCAATACCGGACCTACACCCAATACTGTTTATTTAAGGGACACGAGCCTATATTTACGCTGACTCTAACCCGGGAGGCATCGGATGGCGCGGACGGTCGCAGGGCTGCCAGAAGGGGCGCGGGTGACGGACTACATCAGCCTCGGGGTCGTTACGAAGGCAGTTCCGCTCGGGACGGTTCAGCGGATCCTGGAGGAGACTGGGCGGGCCAGCCAGCGCGAGCGCGGGTTGCCGGCGCACGTGATGGTCTACTACGTCATTGCGCTCGCGCTCTACATGCAGGTCTCCTATCGCGAGGTGCTGCGCTGTCTGCTGGAAGGGATGCGCTGGCTGGCTGAGCCGGACGTTACGTTCCGACCTGCAGGCGCGTCGGCGATCTCGCAGGCTCGCTCTCGGTTGGGACCGGAACCGGTCAAGCGCCTTTACGAGGAGGTCGTGGCCCCGATCGCGACACCGGAGACGCCGGGCGCGTGGTACCGAGATCGGCGTCTGGTATCTCTGGATGGGACCACCTTGGACATCGGGGACACGCAGGCCAACGAGGAGGCTTTTGGGCGACCGGCAAGCTCGCGGGGAGCCAACGCCACGGGAGCCTTTCCGCAACTTCGCCTAGTGGGGCTTGTCGAGACGGGCACCCACGTGGTCTTCGGCGCTGCCCTCGGCGCTTACACGGACAGCGAGGTGAGCTTGGTGCGGGAGGTGGTGCCGGCCTTGCGACCTGACATGCTGTGCCTCGCTGATCGCGGCTTCATGGGCTTCGATCTGTGGCGCGAGGCCCTCGCCACGCAGGCCGCTTTGGTGTGGCGTGCCAAGGACAACATGAAGTTCCCCGTCGAAGAGCGCTTCGACGATGGCTCCTACCGGAGCACGCTGCGTTGGAACTACTTCTGCCGCTCGAAGGACCGCACGCCCATCCCCGTACGGGTGATCGAGTACGAGCTGCCCGACGTCCGCGACGCGAAGCCCCGCTACCGGATCGTGACCTCGATCCTGGATCCGGACGATGCGCCCGCCGCCGAGCTGGCCGCGCTCTACCACGAGCGCTGGGAGATCGAGACCGCCTTTGACGAGCTCAAGACGCATCTGCGCGGTGCCCGTGTCGTGCTCCGCAGCAAGACCCCTGCGCTGGTGCGACAGGAAGCCTTTGGCTTCCTTCTGGCCCACTACGCCGTGCGCGACCTCATGCACCAGGCAGCCCTTGCGGCCACGCCCCGCGCGCGCGATCCCGACACGCTCTCCTTCGTTCACGCCGTGCGCGTCATCCGCCGCACGCTCGCTCGCGTCGCGGCCCTTCCCCCCTCAGGACCAGGCGCGGGCCCGCAGGGCCATCCTGCATGAGCTCCGCGACGAGCGCGTCGGCTCCAGTCGAGGTCGGGTGGTGCCGCGCGGCGTGAAGCGGAAGATGAGCAACTTCCCCCTCCGGCCCCGCGGTCGTCGCAGCACGCTGCGCTTGGACTGTAGCCCCAAGGTGGTCCACCCGCCCTCCGAGAAGAGCGAAATCATTAAATAAACAGTATTGCGGTTAGGGGCCTCTTCAGGAAGCTTGGCGGCTACGAGGTGGCGACGGCACTCGCAATCGGTTATCCAGCGCCGGCGGACGAGATCGTGGAAGAACTTCGATCGCGTGACGAAGCACCCAGACACCGGCGTCCTCTAGACGAGTTTGTTTTCGGGATGCAGTGGGAAACCGCCGCGTTCGAGGACGAGACGGCTTAGCCTAGGCTATTGAAAACGGGGCGACGATCAAGCCGGTGAAGGCTGTTCACCCTCTGATAGCGGTGGGACCCGGTTCGGAGCTTCGGGCCGTAGCACGTGCTGCTTGTCAGCGTCAGTGTCTTCCGGCGATTCCGGTGTCGCAACGGCCGGCAACTCACCACCGTCAAGCAAGGTCTGGATTTCATTGCCATCCAGTACTTCCCGCTCAAGCAACGCCTCGGCGATGCGAACCAACACATCGGAGTTGTCCGTGATGTACTTCTTCGCTTGGTCGTAGCCGCCCTTGACCAAATGGCTCACTTCGGCATCGATCCGGATGGCCGTCGCCTCGCTATAGTCGCGGTGCTGCGAAATCTCACGGCCCAAGAAGATCTGTTCTTCCTTCTTGCCGAAGGTCAGCGGGCCCATGGAACTCATGCCCCACTCGCAAACCATCTGGCGAGCCATCGCCGTGGCTTGTTCGATATCGGTCCCGGCGCCGGTCGTCATGAAGTCGAGGAACATTTCCTCAGCGATCCGCCCGCCCATCAAGATAGCGAGCCGCGCCTTGAGAAATGCCTTCTTGTAGGTATGCTTGTCGTCGGTCGGCAACTGCATCGTGACGCCTAGCGCTGAACCGCGCGGGATAATCGTCACTTTGTGTAGCGGGTCCGCCTCCGGGATCAACGCCGCCACCAACGCGTGGCCGGCTTCGTGATAAGCGGTCGTTTTCTTTTCTTCGTCGGTCAGGATCATCGACCGCCGCTCGGCGCCCATCATTACCTTGTCTTTGGCTAACTCGAAGTCGCTCATCGCGACGACCTTGCGGTTCTGACGCGCCGCGAACAAAGCACCCTCGTTGACCAGGTTGGCGAGATCCGCACCCGAGAAACCCGGTGTGCCGCGCGCAAGCACGGTCAAGTCCACGTTCTTCGCCAGCGGAACTTTGCGGGTGTGCACCCGCAGCACTCCTTCGCGTCCACGGACATCAGGGCGGTTCACGACTACGCGGCGATCAAAGCGGCCGGGCCGCAACAGAGCCGGGTCGAGCACGTCGGGCCGGTTCGTTGCCGCGATCAGGATCACGCCCTCGTTCGAATCAAAACCGTCCATCTCGACGAGCAACTGATTCAACGTCTGCTCGCGCTCGTCATGACCGCCGCCTAAACCTGCGCCGCGGTGACGCCCAACGGCGTCAATCTCGTCCACGAAGATGATGCAGGGCGCATTTTTCTTGCCCTGTTCGAACAGGTCGCGCACACGGCTTGCGCCCACGCCGACGAACATCTCGACGAAGTCCGAACCGGAAATCGAGAAGAACGGGACGTTGGCTTCGCCGGCAATCGCCCGCGCCAACAAGGTCTTGCCGGTCCCTGGAGGTCCCACGAGCAGAACGCCCTTGGGAATCCGTCCACCTAGTTTTTGGAACTTCTGGGGCTCACGGAGAAACTCGATGATCTCCTGGAGCTCTTCCTTGGCCTCTTCGACGCCCGCCACATCCTTGAATGTGACTTTCTTCTGCTGGCTTGTCAGCAGGCGCGCACGGCTCTTGCCGAAGCTCAACGCCTTGTTTCCACCGGCCTGCATCTGGCGCATCATGAAGATCCAGAAGCCGAATAGCAGGATGAACGGAGAGGCGTTGATCAGGAATTGCAGCCAAGCCGGTGTGCTTGAGCGCTCGAAGTTGAGCA
Organism: Panacagrimonas sp.; assembly: GCA_021773655.1. Lineage (GTDB taxonomy): Bacteria > Pseudomonadota > Gammaproteobacteria > Nevskiales > Nevskiaceae > Panacagrimonas. The sequence goes on along the minus strand of JAJFJX010000307.1, from coordinate 856 downwards.
CCCCGACGCTTTCCTCAAGCTCCTCAATGATGCCGGGGTAATTCGCAGGCAGCGTTGTTTTCACCTGCGAGGAGTCACTCTTGAGCTTCCCTGACGCTAGATCGCCGTTCGTAATCGTCACGTCCTCAATGTTGTTCGCCTGTACTTCCTTGCGGAACTCCGAGTAGGAAATCTCCCTCTCGCGCACGCCGCTGCCGGTTTGCACGACTCTCCAAAGCAGGATCGCCGTGCAAAGCATCACGACCCAGAAGATGGCTGTCTTGACTGTTGAATTCACGTTGATGCTGTCCCCTCAGCCCCCGACCACAAATTGCTCTCTACTATGTATTGACGCTCGCGCCGCCCATTCGGTTCACTGAAACTTCCGATCCGTCGTGATCAATCTCAGTGATCTTCAACCAATGGCGGCTCTCAATACGGGGCTTGAAATCCTCCGCTACGCCGAAGCGTCGCGTCCAGACAATGCGATCCGGATATCCGGCACCCTCTCCCGCATCCGCGGGCACTGTGAGGACCGGCCAGCCATCACGCTCCCAAATCGGCGTTCGGCTTTCCTGGAAAAGCGTCTTGAGTTTCTTGGCTCTTGACCGCCCTCGTGGACGATATGCATCGCCCGGCCGCCAACCACGCAACCGCAAAAGACTCGGAACTCTTTCCCAATCAAGCGTTTCCGCTCTCAGACCATTATAACCCCGGTCTTCACCCGCTCGGCCGGTTAGTTGGAAAATCAACTTCGTCTTCCCGCCCGGCAGCGGCACCGTCGCCGGCGGTTCGACCGTGATGTCGAATTCGGTAGTACCGCCCTGTGCCGATGCGGGCTCGATACGGATCGTCCCGAACGACCTCACAGCAATGA
>JAJFJX010000306.1 GCA_021773655.1 Panacagrimonas sp. | reverse complement strand
TGGCTGGTGTTCATGATCTGGGTCGTGTTCGACGCCAAGCGCATCGGCATGGGCTACAAGTGGGGATGGTTCTTCGTCGCACTGTCTTACATCGGGGTGTCCATGGCCTTCCCGATCTACCTCGTCGTCCGCGAGCGCTTCCTCGACTCCCGTGCGCGCACGGCGGGCAGACTGCGAGCCGGCTAGATGACCGTTGGCCGCCAACGGCTGTGCGGCAACTCCGCGGGATCGAATGATCTCGTTAGGTCTGTGAGTTGAACGGCGAGAGCTTCGTGGAGCGGGGGACATCGCGGGAATCCTCCGTGCCGACGAAGTCCCAAGCCGCGGACGCCGAACAGTGCGCGAGATGACTCCGATGGTGGCCAACGCGCTGAAGATCGGATTCTCTGGGCTTTCCGATCGGGAAACGGCCCTGCTCGACGGACTCCTGCGCAACCTCATCGTTTCTTTCGAAAAGAGCGCTGTCGCTATGCGAGCCACCGCTTGATTCGCATCACTCTCTATGCGAGCCCAGCGTCAGGGCTGACGTTCGCATTAGGGTCCAGACGCGCGATGGAGTGCTTGATCTTGACCAGGCTGCGCGCCAGGTCCCTGCGTTCCGTGGCGGTCAGTTCGCCAAGGATCTGGTTGTTGAATTCGTTTTCCAAGACGGTCATGCGCTTGATCAGGCCCTGCGCCGGCTTGGTCAGGTAGACGCGCCTCGCCCGCTTGTCGGTCGGGTCGGGAAGGCGCTGCACCCACCCACCCGCCTCAAGGCTCTCGATCACATCGCCGAGGCTCGCCTTGCCCACCTCCAGCACGTCGGCGAGCTGCGTTTGCATCATGCCGTCTTGGCGCGAGAGGTGCGCCAGCACCCACCACTGGGCGCGGGTGATGCCGAGCGGTCTCATGAACTGATCATAGGCACTGCGTCGCATGCGCGACACATCGTGAATCAGGAATCCGAGGCGAATGCCCTCGCGACCTGCGTCGCTCACGACGGGTGAGGCAGTCTCTTCGTCTGTTGCCGTGCCGTTGACCTTGGCCCCGGCCGGCAGAAAGTCCAGATTTCTCGATGCAGTGATGGCCTTAGTGACCTTTGCCACGTCGGCAGATGTAGTGCGTCGCGTTGCCACTGTATTCCTTCCGGTTGGCTCTCAACGACCGCAATGGCTGAGGCTCAAATATCAACAACTGTCGACCATTTTAAGCCACGATAGGGAGTTCTGCGGACCCGCCATCGGCCAGTCATCACCCTTGAGCATATTCAAAAATCTGGCGCGCCGCCGGTGGTGGAGGTCGCCGCAAGAACCCGGACTTTCGGAGACTCCCTCACTTGAGAGAGAAGCCATGTCCAGAGCATCGGAGTATTCCTCGGAAGTTCAGGAGCGTGTGGTCCGAGTGGTGGAGGATCACACGGAACAGTGCACCTCGCAGTGGGCTGCGATCAAATCGATTGCTTCCAGGATCGGGTACACGGCTGAGACCCTGCAGCGCAGGGTGCGCCACGGTGAGTGTGACGCCAGGTGCGGCCCCGCTTGACCACCGCGGGTGGCGAGCGCATCAAGGCGCTGGAGCGCGAGAATCGAGAGCCGCGCGAAGCCAACGAGATCGCGCGCAAGGCCTCCGAGTATTCTGAGCAGGGGGAGCTCGACTGGCTGTTCAAACGATGATGGCATTCGTCGACGAGCATAGCTCGGTCCACAGGGCCGAACCGATCTGAAAGGTGCTGCCGATTGCCCCGTTTACGTATTACGCTCACGTGGATTGGGACGCCGACCCAAAGCCCCGTTCTGCGAGGGATCAGCAGGATCGCGCGCTGGCGCCCCAGATCGAGCGGGACTGGAACGAAAGTTAAAGAGCTGTGAGAAATACGGGTGATCGCGCAGGGCGCTCGTAGTCCGAACGACACGCTGCGCCCGCAGAGTCCTGGCGCACCGAGCGGACCGATGCATCAGGTCCCGATGCATCAGGTCCCGATGCATCAATGGCCGTGAGCGCCGCGGGCTACCCCAGCCAGTCGCGCGGACGAAGATAGTCGTCCAGCAGTTCGCGTTCGGGCGTGCCCGGGGCCGGAACGTGCTGATAGCGCCAGCGCACTTCCGGCGGCATCGACAGCAGGATGGATTCGGTGCGCCCGCCGCTCTGCAGGCCGAACAGCGTGCCGCGATCCCACACCAGGTTGAATTCCACGTAACGCCCGCGACGCAGCAGTTGCCAGTCGCGCTCGGGTTCGCCGTAGGGGGTGCGGCGCCGACGCTCCACGATGGGAAGATAGGCCGGCAGGAAGCTGTCGCCGATGGCGCGGATCAGGGCGAAGCTGGCGGCGAATCCGTTCTCGTTCCAGTCGTCGCAGAACAGGCCGCCGACGCCGCGCGTCTCGTTGCGGTGCCTGAGAAAGAAATACTCGTCGCAGTGTCGTTTCAGCCGCGGATAAATCGACTCATGCAGGGCGTCGCAGGCGTCCTTCGCGGTTTGATGCCAGTGCACCGCGTCCTTTTCGAACGGGTAGTACGGTGTGAGGTCGTAGCCGCCGCCGAACCACCAGGCCGGCGTGGCGCCGGCCTTTTCGGCCACCAGATAGCGCACATTGAGATGCGTGGTCGGCACATAAGGATTGCGTGGGTGCAGCACCAGCGACACGCCCATGGCGCGAAAGCCGCGCCCGGACAATTCGGGTCGCGCGGCAGTGGCCGAAGGCGGCAGGCGGTCGCCGTCGACCAGCGACAAGGCCACTCCGGCGCGTTCGAACACAGCGCCCGCTTCGAGGATGCGGGTGTCGCCGCTGCCACGCAGCGGGCTGTCGGGCGGTTTGCGCCAGGTGTCGGATCTGAAT
>JAJFJX010000305.1 GCA_021773655.1 Panacagrimonas sp. | reverse complement strand
ACTTGACGGCCAGGATCAGGGTCGTGACGCCGTGCAGGCGCAGGTCCTCGACCAGCGGCGGGCGCGCCACGTCCAGCAGCAGGCGGCCGTCGGCCGATGTCAGCCGGATGCGTGATATGGCACCCAGGCGCTCCAGGTCCGAGGGTCGTGCATGCAGCGCCACCTTGCGGCGAGCGGCCGACAGGTAGGCGGCCAGGGTGCTGCCGACCGCGCCTGCACCGAGGATCAGAATCATCTTGTGGCCCCGCGCTCGCAAACCGGATGCCGCCATTGGACTCCATCGCCCAGGTCACCGCCATGCATCTGGCGGCGGACTGGAAACAGCGCCGTGAAGCCGGGTCGGTGCATCGAAACCTGCGGAAATGGTTGACACGAGAACCGCAGGCCCGCCAGAGCGGTCGGCAGGAATCGCCGGCCGATGACGAAAGACCCGATACCGTGGTGTTCTTGCCGTGGTGTTCTGTGGTGTGGCGTTCTGCAAGTCACCCGATGAAGGCGCGAGTCACGTTTCCGGGCTCGAGACGCCGTGTTCAGCGGTCCCGTTGCCGGATGTGATCGGCCAGTGCACGCAGGGGTTCGGCGGCCGCGCCCAGGGCGTCCAGCACTCGCAGCGCATTGACGAACAGCTCGGCCGCACGCTCCCTGGCCGCGCGCAGGCCCATCACCTCGGGATAGGTGGACTTGTGGCTGGCCTCGTCCTTGCCGGCGGTCTTGCCCAGGTCCTGGGTGCTGCCTTCGATGTCGAGGATGTCGTCCTGGATCTGGAACGCCAGGCCGATGCACTTTCCGTAATGGTCCAGAGCCTCGCGCTGTGAATCGCTGGCCGAGGCGGCCAGGCAGGGCAGCAGCAGGCAGGCACGAATCAGGGCGCCGGTCTTGCGGATATGCAGGGCCTCGAGTTCGGCCAGGGTCAGGTGCTGGTGCTCCGAGGCCAGGTCGATGGACTGTCCGCCGACCATGCCCTGAGAGCCGGCGGCTTCGGCCAGCGCGGCGATCATCGGCAGCGCACGATCAGCCTCCAGCCCGCTGCGTGCCAGGACCTGGAATGCAAGCGCCTGCAGCGCATCGCCGACCAGGATGGCAGTGGCCTAGTCGTAGGCACGGTGCACGGAGGGCTGGCCGCGCCGCAGGTCGTCGTCGTCCATTGCCGGCAGGTCGTCGTGGACCAGCGAGTAGGCGTGAATCAGCTCGATCGCGCAGGCGCTGGCGTCGGCCTGTGCGGCGGGCAGGCCCAGGGTTTCGGCCGCCGCATAGACCAGCAGTGCGCGCAGCCGCTTGCCACCGCCGGTGGCGTAGCGCATGGCCTCGTGCAGTCGGGCCGGATGGTGTCCGGCAGGGGGCAGGCGTGCATCGAGCGCCGCATCCAGGCGCTGGCGATAAGCCCCGGCGCGGGTCGCGAAACCGGTTGCTGCGCTCACGGGCTCGACGCGACGGCGTCGGCCTCGCTCAGGCTGCGTACCTTGAGTTCGGCCTGGTCCAGCGAGCGACGGCAGGTCCGCGACAAGGCCATGCCACGTTCGAACAGCTTGAGGGCGTCCTCCAGCCGCAGTTCACCCTGTTCCATCTGGGTGACGATGGTTTCCAGTTCCTGCATGTCCTGCTCGAAGCGCGCGATGCTGCCGTCGCCGCTGTCGGGCTCTGGTTCAGCGTCCGCGGCAAAGGCGGGCGGGGCGTGGGGAGGCTGCGCCATCCCACGGTCGTCGTCGCCCAGCGGCAGGGTGGGGGTGCGGTGCTCGGTTCGCTTGGGCATGGCGTTTCAGTTTCGGCGACCCGCGGGCCGGCCAGCGCGCCCGCTGCGGCGTTCGATTCTCGAAAGGACGGACATGTGGGCCGGGGAGGGGTCGTGGGTTGGCGGAGGGCGATCTACGGCCGCCCGGCAGCATTGTGCGGCGACGCTAAGCCACCGGCGGACAGAGTGCAACGCCCGGGCGCGGCCGGCCCGGGGGTGTGGCGGCGTTGCTTGCCGTGGCCGAACGCGTTCCGCTACGGTTCGCGCCGCTCCGACATCCGAACGCCATGGCCGCATCCAGCGATACCCACCAGAAGAACTACGGCGCCGAAGCCATCGAAGTGCTTCAGGGCCTGGACCCGGTGCGCAAGCGCCCGGGCATGTACACCGACACCGAGCGGCCCAATCACCTGGCGCAGGAAGTGATCGACAACGCGGTGGACGAGGCCCTGGCCGGTCATGCGTCGCGGGTGGACGTGATCCTGTTCGACGACGGTTCGCTGCAGGTGTCCGATGACGGTCGCGGCATGCCGGTGGACCTTCACCCCGAACACCAGGTCAGCGGCGTGGAGCTGATCCTCACCCGCCTGCACTCGGGGGCCAAGTTCTCCAACAAGCAGTACCAGTATTCCGGCGGTCTGCACGGCGTGGGCGTGAGTGTGGTCAACGCGCTGTCGACACGGCTCGAAGTGCGCGTGTACCGCGGCGCCACCGAACACCTGATGGAGTTTCGAGACGGCTATACCCACCGTCCGCTGGAAGCGGTCGGCAGTTGTCCGAAGTCGCGCAGCGGCACGACCCTGAGGTTCTGGCCCGACGCCAGGTATTTCAGCAGCCCGCGTTTCTCGGTGCCGCGACTCAAGCAGATCCTGCGCGCCAAGGCGGTGCTGTGCCCCAATCTGCGGGTCTCGCTGGACGACCAGGTTCACGGCGAGCAGATCACCTGGCAGTACGAAAACGGCCTGACCGACTACCTGTGCGATGCCCTGGGGGGCAGTCCGACGCTGCCCGAGGCGCCCTTCGTCGGCCACTTCAAGGGCAATCGCGAGGAGGCCGACTGGGCGCTGGTCTGGATCAACGGCGACGGGCCGGCCGAACCCATCGCCGAGTCCTACGTCAACCTGATTCCAACCGCCCAGGGCGGCACCCACGTCAACGGCCTGCGCACCGGCCTGACCGAGGCCATCCGGGAATTCTGCGAGTTCCGCAACCTGATGCCGCGCGGACTCAAGCTGGCGCCGGAGGATGTGTGGAGCGGCTGCGCCTATGTGCTCAGCATCAAGATGCAGGACCCGCAGTTTGCCGGCCAGACAAAGGAACGCCTGAGCTCGCGCGAGACCGCGGCCTTCGTCGGCGGCGTGGTCCACGACTCTTTCGGCCTGTGGCTCAACCAGCACCCGGATGCCGGCGAGATGATCGCGCAGCTGGTCATCTCCAGTGCGCAGGCACGCATGAAGCTCGCCAAGCAGGTGGTGCGCAAGAAGATCACCAGCGGCCCGGCACTGCCGGGCAAGCTCGCGGACTGCGTGTCCACCGACCTGGGGCGGACCGAGCTGTTCCTGGTCGAGGGCGATTCGGCCGGCGGCAGTGCCAAGCAGGCGCGCGACCGCGACACCCAGGCCATCATGCCCTTGCGTGGCAAGATCCTGAACACCTGGGAGGTCGATTCCGGCGAGGCGCTGGCCAGTCAGGAGATTCACGACATCAGCGTCGCCATCGGCGTGGATCCCGGTTCCCCGGACCTGAGCAAGCTGCGCTACGGCAAGGTCTGCGTGCTCGCCGACGCCGATTCCGACGGCCTGCACATCGCCACCCTTCTGTGTGCACTGTTCCTGCGCCATTACCGGCCGCTGGTCGAAGCCGGACACGTCTATATCGCGATGCCGCCGCTGTTTCGCATCGACGCTGGCAAGAACGTGTACTACGCCCTGGACGAGTCCGAAAAGCAGGGCGTGCTCGACCGGCTGACGGCGGAAGGCAACCGCAGCCGGATCCAGGTCACCCGCTTCAAGGGCCTGGGCGAGATGAATCCGCTGCAGTTGCGCGAAACCACCATGGCTGCAGACACGCGCCGGCTGGTGCAGCTGTCGCTGGATGACTGCCCGGCCGAAGTGGTGATGGACATGCTGCTGGCCAAGAAGCGCGCCTCCGATCGCAAGGACTGGCTGGAGCGCGAAGGCGACAAGGCCGAGGTGTGAGCCGGTGATGGTTGGTGCGTGGCGCGTGGCGCCCACGCCGGGCGGCGACCCGCATCGACCGCCTTCGAAAGACGTTGGCCGATCGATGACCACAGGCCCCTGAACCGGAGTCCAGACCTGCGCATTCCGATGCAGGCACCGGCGGGTGGTTCTGGCGGTGCAGGTCGGAGCGAGGGGCCAACTTCATGGCTGACGCGCAGGGTCGGCGTCGATGGCGGCACGAAGCCGGCCAGCAGGCAGGGGATAATCGGCAAGATGAATGCGTTGAACGGATTGAGCGAAGCGCTCAAGCGCTGGTTCGGGTTCGAGTCCTTCAGGCCCGGCCAGGAACAGGTCGTGCGCGACGCACTGGCCGGCCATGATCTGCTGGCCATCATGCCGACCGGTGGCGGCAAGTCGCTGTGCTTTCAGTTGCCGGCGCTGCTCCGACCCGGGGTGATGGTGGTGGTGTCGCCGCTGATCGCGTTGATGCAGGACCAGGTTCGCCTGCTTCGTGACATGGGCGTGCCGGCGGCGTTTCTCAATTCCAGCCTGGGCGCGGCGCAGTCCGCCGAGGTGATCGCCTCGGCGCGGTCCGGCGCGCTCAAGTTGTTGTACCTGGCACCCGAACGTCTGCTGCAGCCTGAGTTTCTCGCCGACACCCTGGATCGGATTGCCACCGGCCCCGGACTGTCGGCGTTCACCATCGACGAGGCGCA
>JAJFJX010000304.1 GCA_021773655.1 Panacagrimonas sp. | reverse complement strand
AGCCGGCTGCCCTGGTCGATGGCGCGCTTGGCATCGAGTTCGGCGGCCTCGTGTGCGCCGCCGATCAGGTGCACGCGGACACCCGCCGCCAGCAGCGGCTGATGCAGTTCGCGCAGCGGCTCCTGACCGGCGCAGATCACGATGTGATCCACCTCGATCAGCTCGGGCTTTTCGCGACGATTGCCATAACTGATCAGCAGGCCGCGTTCGTCCATCGATTCGTAGTTGATGCCGCTGCGGGTCTGCACCTTGCGCGCCTGCAGCGAGGCGCGGTGAATCCAGCCGGTGGTCTTGCCCAGACCCGCGCCCGGTTTGCCGGCCTTGCGCTGCAGCAGAAAGATCTCGCGCGCCGCCGGCGGCGGCAGCGGCCGTGTGACGCCACCGCGCGCCTTGTCCGGGTCGGTGACGCCCCATTCCTTCATCCACTCGGCCAGGTCCAGGGTGGGAGACGCGGTGCCGCTTTCGTGCGCCAGGTATTCGGCGACATCAAAGCCGATGCCGCCGGCGCCGATCAGCGCCACCCGCCGCCCGACGTCGGCCTTGCCGCCGAGCACGTCCACGTAGCTGAGCACGCGACCGGCGCGAGTCTGTTCTTCCAGTCCGGGGATCACGACGCGGCGCGGCATGACGCCGGTGGCCAGGATGATCTCGTCGTACTGCCCGGCCAGCAGCGCTTCTGCGGTCATCGGCGTTTGCAGGTTCAGGCGCACGCCGGTGGCTTCGAGCTTGCGCGCGAAATAGCGCAAGGTCTCGTGGAATTCCTCCTTGCCGGGACTCTGCTTGGCCAGGTTGAACTGGCCGCCGATGCGCTCCGCCGCATCGAACAGCTCCACCGTGTGTCCGCGTTCGGCGGCTACCGTCGCGGCTGCGAGTCCGGCCGGACCGGCGCCGACCACGGCAATCTTCTTGTGATGTGGCGCTTTGAGGTAATTCAGCTCGGTCTCATGGCAGGCGCGCGGATTGACCAGGCAGCTCGCGATCTTGAGCTTGAAGGTGTGTTCCAGGCAGGCCTGGTTGCAGCCGATGCAGGTGTTGATGTCGAGCGCCCGGCCCTGTGCGGCCTTGTTCACGAACTCCGGGTCGGCCAGGAATGGTCGCGCCATCGACACCATGTCGGCCTGGCCGTCGGCGAGTATCTGTTCAGCCACTTCCGGCACGTTGATACGGTTGGTGGTGCAGACCGGAATGCGCACTTCGGCCTTGAGCTTCTGAGTGACCCAGGCGAACGCAGCGCGCGGCACCGAGGTTGCGATGGTCGGCACCCGTGCCTCGTGCCAGCCGATGCCGGTGTTGAGGATGCTGGCGCCGGCCTTTTCCATCGCGCGCGCAAGCATCGCCACCTCGTCCCAGCTCTGGCCGTCGGGAATCAGGTCCAGTGCCGAGATGCGGTAGATGATGATGAAGTCGCGGCCCACCGCCTCGCGCGTGCGCGACACGATCTCCAGCGGCAGGCGCATGCGATTGGCGTATACCCCGCCCCATTCGTCCCTGCGCCGGTTGACGTGGGTGACCAGGAACTGGTTGATGAAGTAGCCCTCGGAGCCCATCACCTCGACGCCGTCGTAGCCGGCCTCGCGCGCCAGCGCCGCGCAGCGCACGTAAGCGCGAATCTGCTGTTCCACACCGCGGCTGGACAGCTCGCGCGGCGCGAAGGGGGAGATCGGGCTCTTGAGGCGCGAAGCGCTCACCGTCAGCGGGTGATAGCCATAGCGACCGGCGTGCAGAATCTGCAGCGCGATCCTGCCGCCTTCGGCATGCACCGCATCGGTGATCACGCGGTGCTGCCGGGCCGCTGCGGACGTCGCCAGCCGCCCGGCAAACGGTGACACCCAGCCCGCCACATTGGGCGCGAAGCCGCCGGTGACCATCAGCCCCACGCCGCCACGGGCGCGTTCGGCGAAGTACGCCGCCAGCCGCGGAAAATGCATGGCGCGGTCTTCCAGGCCGGTGTGCATCGAGCCCATCAGCACCCGGTTCCTGAGCTTCGTGAAACCCAGGTCCAGCGGCGCCAGCAGGTGTGGGTAGGGTTGGGTCATCCATGCCTCCGTCAGACACGTCAGCCTATCGCCCGCGCCTGCAGCGGATCATGCGAAATGCGCCATCGCCGGCTGGCGCTGTAGCCGGTTGTCGGAGGAATTGCATCGGTGATGCTCCCTGGGGGCATACCCCGTGGGGTTGGTGAGAGTGTGGGTCCATGAACATGCCCATCTTCCCCGTGGAGCAGGCCTACTTCTTCCACGGTCACTACCGGCTGGCCTACGAGGTGTTCGGCCCCGCCCACGGAACGCCGGTGCTGCTGGTGCACGGCATCCTGCTGGACAGCCTGTGCAATCGCGACATCGCCGCGCGGCTGGCCGCCGAAGGATATCGGGTGGTCCTGCTCGACCTGCTCGGCCACGGCCGCAGCGACAAGCCGACCAGGGCGGCCGAGCATCGCGTGGATTTCTACGCCGAGCAGGTGCTGGGCCTGATGGATCACCTGGGCCTGGAGCGCGCCATCATCGGCGGCGTCTCGCTCGGCGCCATCACCACGCTCACCGCCGCCACCCTGGCGCCGCATCGCGTGCGCGCGCTGCTGCTGGAAATGCCGGTGATGGAAAACGCCGTGCCGGCCGCTGCGCTGGTGCTGGTGCCGCTGATGATCGCGGTGCATTACGCCAAGCCCGTCTACCGGCTGTTCGCGCGACTGCTGCGTCAGCTACCGGAGCCGCGTCTGGCCGTGGTCGGCAGCCTGCGCAATGCGCTGGCCGCCGAACCCGAGGTGATCCGCGCCATCCTGCACGGCGTGCTGGTCGGCCCGGTGGTGCCTTCGCTGCGGCGGCGCAAGCACATCCGCCAGCCGGCGCTGATCATCGGTCACGCGCGCGACCCGCGGCACGACCTGGCCGATGCCAGGTCGCTCAAGCGCCAGTTGCCCAATACCGAGTTCCTGCTCGCGCGCTCGCTGCTGGAACTGCGCACCCGGCCCGAGCGCCTGATGCCGCAGATTCTGGAATTCCTGCGTCGGGTCCAGATGCAAACCGACCGCCCGGCACCGGTCGGAGTGCGCCGCGTCGCGAACCGCTGAGCCGCGGGTTCCAGCCCCCGGGCGGCGCCCTCGCAACCATGACTGCCCTTGCCGGCCCCGGGCCGGTCTTCGCTACACTCGCGCGCCTCTTCGCGCGAATCGCCGCCATGGCCGTCAATCTCCCCGCCCCCCAATTCCTGCATGCGGTCCCCGGCGTTGCCCTGGGTGTGGCCCAGGCCGCGATCAAGACCGCCGGTCGCGACGATCTGCTGGTGTTTGCGCTCGATCACGGTGCGCAGGTCGCAGGCGTGTTCACGCGCAACGCCTTCTGCGCCGCGCCGGTCACGCTGTGTCGCCAGCGACTGGGGAGGGCCAACGACATCCGCGCACTGCTGGTCAACGCCGGCAACGCCAACGCCGCAACCGGCCAGGGCGGGATGGACGACGCCATCGCCACCTGCACGACGGTGGCGGCCGAACTCGGCTGCGCACCCGAGGCCGTGCTGCCGTTCTCGACCGGCGTGATCGGCCAGCGCCTGCCGGTCGCACGCATGCAGGCGGCCATTCCGGGCGCGGTCGCCGCTGCGCGTCCCGACGGCTGGCTGGACGCGATGCGCGCAATCATGACCACCGACACCGTGCCCAAGGGTGCGACGCGCAAGGTGAGCACGTCGCGGGGCGAGATCACCGTCACCGGCATCGCCAAGGGCGTGGGCATGATCTGCCCGGACATGGCCACGATGCTGGCGTTCATCGCCACCGATGCCGGGCTGGATCAGGCGGCGACAGACGCGGCGCTGCGCAGCGCTGTCGGCGAATCGTTCAACTGCGTCACGGTCGATGGCGACACCTCCACCAACGATGCCTGTGTCCTGATCGCCTCGGGCGCCTCGGGTGCCTTGATCGACACCACGCACCCGGACTACACCGTGGTGCTGGAGGCCATCACCGCGGTCTGCACGCAACTCGCGCAGGCGGTGGTGCGTGACGGCGAAGGCGCCACCAAGTTCATCACCATCGAGGTCGGTGGCGCGCAAAGCGAAAACGAAGCGCGCCAGGTGGCGTACTCGGTGGCGCACTCGCCACTGGTCAAGACCGCGATGTTTGCCTCCGACGCCAACTGGGGCCGGATCGCGATGGCCATCGGCAAGGCGGGTGTCGAGCATCTGGACCCGTCAACCGTGAGCATCGCCCTGGACGAGGTGATGTTGATCGAGCACGGGCAGCCGCATCCCGATTATCGCGAGGAACGGGGCAGCGCGGTGGTCGCCCGCGACGAGTTCAGCATCCGGATCGGACTGGGTCGCGGCACTGCCGGCGCGCGCATCTGGACCTGCGACTTCAGTTACGACTACGTCAGGATCAATGCGGAATACCGGACCTGAGCGTCCACAGGTGAGCGGCCTGCTTCCGCATATCGGCGTTGCCTGCGGCGTGCTGCGGCGTGCCGATGGCGCGGTGCTGCTCGCGCAGCGCCCGGCCGGCAAGATCGCCGCCGGCAAGTGGGAGTTCCCGGGCGGCAAGATCGAAACGGGCGAATCTCCGCGGGTGGCGCTGGAACGCGAGCTGCACGAGGAGCTGGGCATCGGCATCTCGCAGGCGCGGCCGCTGATCCGCTTCACGCACGCCTACCACGATCGCATCGTCACCCTGGACGCCTGGCTGGTCAGGCATTGGCAGCACGAGGTGCGCGCTGTCGAGGGCCAGTGCTTCGCCTGGCAGGCGCCGGATGCCGCCATCGCGCTCGATCTGCTGCCGACCGTGCAGCCCATCCTGGCGGCCCTGTGTCTGCCGCCCGATTACGTGTTCACCCCGGCCAGCGCCGATGAAACGCGCATCCGCGAAGGTCTGGACGGGCTGCCGCCACGCTGCCTGCTGCGTCTGCGCCTGCCGCGGCTGGACGACATCGCCTACGTGCAGCTGGCCAGGGCAGTGATTGCCGACACGCGTGGCACACAGCGCCGGGTGATACTCGATCGCGGCGCCGCGATGGCCGAGGCCTGCGGCGCCGCCGGCTGGCACCAGACCCGGGCCGGGCTGGACCACGACGCCGCCGTGCAGACCGCGCCGGGTCTGCTGCGCCTGGCGTCCTGCCACGACGCCGCCGGTCTGGTCCGCGCGCTCGCGGCGGGCTGCGATGCCGCGGTGCTGGGCAGCGTGCAGTCCACGTCCACGCATCCGGGTGCATTGCCAATGGGCTGGGAAAGTTTTGCGGCGCTGGCCGGCAATACCAACCTGCCGGTCTATGCCATCGGCGGCGTCGGACCTCGGGATCGCGCCACGGCATTCATGCATCACGCCCAGGGCGTGGCGGGCATCTCGGCCTACTGGAGCCGTTCGCAAGGATCCTGAGGCGGCGGCAGTTCGTCGTCGCCGGAGTCGGCCTCCACCACCGGGATGGTGTGCTTCTCTGCAAACCATTCGCCCAGGTCCAGCAGCTTGCAGCGTTGGCTGCAGAACGGCCGGAAGCGATTGCTCTTTTCCAATGACGAGGGTTGGCGGCACTGCGGGCAGGCGGCGGTCTTGTGGGCACTCATGGCCCGATTATCCCCCGAGTGCGCTGCATTTCACCTCGGACATGATGGCCGGTGCCTGTTCGATGGCGGCTCCGACGATCTCCGGACGGTGACGGCGGTCCTGCCGCTCAGCCTCGCCACATCGGCATGCGAGGGCATGCGAGGGCATGCGCACCGCCGCCGATGCCGATGCCGACGCCTTGCCGCGTGCAGGCCGGCCGCGGGGCGCATTCAGGGCTTTGGCGGTTCGGACCTGGGCCGCGTTCTGGAGGCGGGGGGCTCGTCCTTCTTGTAATCACCGATCAGGCCCTTGGCAGGGCAGATTCGGAAGGCGGGGCATTTGTCGCAGCCCGTGGCCAGTGCGATGGGGCAGAGCGTCATGACTTCCTCCCTGGATCACTCGGTACGCGAAGTCGTTTCATGCTACGCCCCTGCAATTGCCGCCACAATGTGGCCAGGCTCTTGCGGAAACCCGGCATGGACGAGGCATTTCGCTACTACCTGCGCGTGCGCTACGGCGAGTGCGACGCGCAGAAAGTGGTTTTCAACGCCCGCTACGGCGACTACATCGACCTGGCGATCACCGAATTCCTGCGCGCGCTGGGCTATGGCGAACAGATGGCCTCTGCCGAGCTGGACTTCCAGCTGGTCCGCCAGGTCAAGGAATGGCGCGCGCCGGCCCATTACGACGACGTGCTCGAAGCCAGCGTGTCGGCCGCCCGCATCGGCAGCACCTCGTTTGCCCTGAGCTGCGAGTTCCGGGTTGCGGGTCAGGCCGTGGTGCTGTGCAGCAGCGAGACCATCTACGTGCTGGTCGACCACGCCACCCTGAGCAAGAAACAGGTGCCGCCGGACATGCGTGAACGTCTCGAACAGGGTGCCCGGGGGCAGCGCACCGATCACGCCGGCTATCTGCGCCGAGCCTGAGGCGACATTGCACCGGCATCCCCGGGCGGTGTGGGGCCGGGGGGTTGCGGGCCGAGAGCCTGTGGATCGAGGGGCGGCGGGCCGAGCGTGGTCAGCGGTTGCGGCCGTTCCGGAATCAGGCCGGCGAGCTTGGGGAAGTGGCGCAGCAGGTGATAGCCCACCCATCGCCACAGGTGCCACACCGGGTGGCGCCGCGCCACCTCGCTTCGCGTCACCCGCCGCGCATGGCTGGCCAGCAGCGCTTCGAGCCGGTCCCGCAGCCGTCGGGCAAAGTCTGCATCGCGGATGAACAGGTTGGCCTCCAGGTTCAGCGACAGGCTGAACGGATCCAGGTTGCTGGACCCGACCGTGGCCCAGTGGTCGTCCATTACCGCTACCTTGGCGTGCGCGGGCCGCTCCATGAACTCCCAGATCTCCACGCCGATGTCGAGCAGGCCGTCGTAGAGCGTGGCGCCCGCAAACTTGACGTACGGCTTGTCGGGCTCCCCCTGCAGCACCAGCCGCACGCGAACCCCGCGCTGCACGGCCTGGCGCATGGCGCGCAGAAAGCGCCAGCCGGGGAAGAAGTACGCATTCATGATCACGATGTCGCGCACGGCGCTGCGCAGGCCCATGCGATACATCGCCTCGATGGCGGTGCGCTGATTGTGGTTGTCGCGGGTGACGAACAGCACCTGGGCGTTGGACGACGGGGTCGACCAGCCGCGCGGCAGTTTGCGCAGCAGCCCGCGCAGGCTGCGTCGCCGCCGCGGACGATGCGACTCGCCGATCGCGGTGCGGCAGAAGGCGTGGATGTCGTCCACCACCGGACCGCGGGCGCGCACCGCGAAATCCTGCTTGGACATGGCGCCGAAGCTGCGCACGTGCTCGTCGGAGTAGTTGATCCCGCCGATGAACGCCAGCCGCCCATCGATCACCACCAGCTTGCGATGAAGGCGCCGGAACAGATTGGTCTGCAGCCCCATGATCGGCGCCAGCGGGCCGTAGACATGCAGGCGCACGCCGGCCTCGGCCAGATCGGATACAAACTCCTGATGCGGTGTGGTGGCCAGGTTGGCGGAACCGAAGCCGTCGACGGTGATGTCCACCGACACTCCGCGACGCGCGGCCGCCAGCAGCGCCTCCTGCAGTTGCCAGCCGACACCGTCATCCCTCCAGATGAAGGTCTCGATGATGATCTCGTGCTCGGCCTCGGCAATGGCAGCGAACACGGAGGGAAAAAATTCCTCGCCGTTCTCCAGCAGATCCAGCTGGTTGCCGTGCGTCCAGCGACGTTCCATCAGGCGTACAGCTCGAGTTGCAACGGCGCGTGGTCGGATAGCTGCGACCAGGGCGGGCCGGTGAGCACCTGGGGGCGCACCGCCTGCAGGTTGCGCACGTAGATGCGATCCAGCCGCAGCAGCGGAAAGCGCACCGGGAACGTGCGTGCGGCGCGGCCGAAGGCAGTGACAAAGACCTCCTGGAGGCCGGCCCGGTCGGCCAGCAAGGCGTGTGCGCGCTGCCGCCAGTCGTTGAAGTCCCCGGCCACCAGCAACGGCGCGTCGGTCGGAACCTGTTGGCGTATGAAATCGCACAGCAGATCCAGTTGCTGTCGACGGTGTCGCTCGAACAGCCCCAGGTGAACGCAGATGGCGTGCAGCGGTGCGCGCCACTCGGGCACTTGCAGGACGCAGTGCAGCAAGCCGCGCTTCTCATGGCGGTGGATCGAAACGTCGTGATTGGCGTGGTGCGAGATCGGATATCCGGACAGCAAGGCGTTGCCGTGATGACCGGCCGGGTATACCGCGTTCCGGCCGTAGGCGAACGCCGGCCACAGCGTGTCGGCAAGGAACTCGTACTGGCTGTGCTCGGGCCAGCGCTCCCAGCGCGTGGAGTGGTCTCGATGCTCGCCGAGCACCTCCTGCAGCAGCACCACGTCGGCGTCGCAAGTGCGGATCGCCTCGCGCAGTTCGTGCAGCACGAAGCGCCGGTTGAACACCGAAAACCCCTTGTGCATGTTGAGTGTCAGGATCCTGATGCCGGTCTGGGTCATGTCGGTGGTGATTCCTTTTCCTGGGTCGAAACCTGTTCCTGTGTCGAAACCCGATGTCGGGCCCATCCCACCAGCCCTGCAAACGCCACTCCGGTGGCGGCCAGGATCGCGATGTCGGCGGCCTGCGGATCGTCGATGATGCGCCGCAACTGAAAGCCCACCACGCCCATTGCCAGCAGGCCGGGAAGCAGCCCGAGCACCGTGCCCAGGGTGAACGTCCACAGGCGCACGCCGCCGGCGCCGAGGATCAGATTGATGACCGGGTAGGGCAGGACCGGCACCAGTCGCAGCAGAATCATGCCGGGCACACCGCTGCCTCGAATGATGGAGAGGGTCTGATCGACCTTGTGGCTGTCCAGACGTTCCATGGCGCGCTGGCCGAAGCGGCGACCGAGCAGGAACGCCGCTACCCCCGACAGCACGCTGGCGTAGAGCGCACAGGCCACGCCCCAGCCCGCTCCGAGCGCCAGGATCAGCGCCATGTTCAGCGCAATGACGGGAAACAGCGCAGCGTTGGCCGCCAGGTACAGCAGCGCCAGCGTCAGCGGCGCCCAGGGGGATCGCGCCAGTGCCGACAACTGCTCCGCAATGCGTTCGGGATCTGCCAGATCACCCAGGCCGGTGAAGCGCCAGGCGCCGGCCAGCAGCAGCAGTCCGACTATCCCGAGCGCCGGCCAGCGCCATTTGCGCAGGGCGGGACTCATCCGCCGTTGCGCGCGCGCCGAGTCGCCGGCGTCTTGGGCCTGAGCAGCGTTCCGGTGCAGTCCGGCGAGCCGCACAGGCAGCCCCAGAGCTTTTTCAGGCGCGCGGTATGGCGCACCTCCAGGGTGATGCCGTAGTCGTAGGTGAGCTCTTCGCCACGGGCCACCGGGCGCAGGGTCTCGATGAAAATGCGATCGCGCGCAGAGTTGCCGTGCGGATCCTCGACGATCACCGCCTCGCAGTTGGGATCGCAGCTATGGTTGATCCAGCGCGCGGCATTGCCGCGACGGTTGGCGTCGACGATGTAGTGCGGGTTGAGCGTGAACAAAAAGGTGTGCCCGGACTCGACGCTGCCGTCGTACAGCGCGTCGGCCTCTTCGTGGGTCACGACCTTGCCGCGATACTGGATCACGCGAACGCCGGCGGGCAGTTTGCGAGTGGCGAACACGCCGTTGCCGTGGATGGGCGAGCGACGGACAGAGTAGATCGGCAGCATGGAAGGCAGTGGAAACCGGGGCCGGGAATTGTCCGGCACCTGTGGTGCCGGTGCACGTCCGGGCGGCGGCGCCATGTTTCAGAGCACGCCCATGGACAGTCCGGCCGCCATCGTCTGGCCCAGCTCGCGGGCGGCCGCAAGGGCATCGGCGGTGATCTCGCCGCGACAGATCAGCGGCTCGGCCACGCGCTTCCACTGGTACCCGCCGGCGATCCGCTCCAGGGCGCGTACCGCACCGCTGCCGTCGTTGCCGGCCGACACGAACATGGCGTAAGGCAAGCCCAGGGTCTTGCCTTCGGCCGGGTAATAGGTGCGATCCAGGAAATCCTTCACCGCCCCGGACAGATAGCCGAAGTTTTCCGGCGAGCCGATCAGCAGGCCGTCGGCCCACAGCAGTTCGTCGATGCCCGCCTCGCCGGCACGCAGACAGCGCAGTTCGACCTCCTCGCCGAACTCGGCTGCGCCCGCGCAGGCCGAACGGGCCAACTGGCGGGTGCGTCCGGTCTGTGTGCTGTAGACGATGAGCAAGTGTTTCACCGGGTTCATTGTCCGGACCCGGGCCGCCCCTGGCCAGTCCGCAGAAGACGGCCCGGCCCGGACGCGAATCGAACGAAGCGGCGAGTCTGGTGCACTGCGGTCCGGCCCCGACCCCGGCGTTACACTGTTCGGCCCGCTTTCGAGGAGTCCGATTTCATGTCCCTGCCCACGCCCGATGCCGTGCGCGCCGCGCTGCAGTCCCACGTCGATCCCCTGCTCGGAACGAGCCTGGCGGATGCCGGAGTGCTGGGATCGGTGAGCGTGCAGGGCAAGGTCGTGACGGTGCCCGTGGTGCTGGGATTTCCGGCCTCCGGATACGTCGCGCAGTTGCAGCAGGCGGTGGCGGCGCACCTGCGCCAGAGCCTGAACGTGGAGGCAGAGGTGCCGGTGAGCTGGCAGATCGGCACGCCGGGCGTGCAGGGCCAGTTGCAGCCTCTGCCGGGCGTGCGAAACGTGATTGCGGTGGCCTCCGGCAAGGGCGGCGTGGGCAAGTCCACGGTGGCGGTGAATCTGGCGCTGGCGCTGCTGGCGGAAGGCGCGCGCGTCGGCATTCTGGATGCCGACATCTACGGGCCCAGCCAGCCGCGCATGCTGGGCAGCCAGGAAAAGCCACGTTCACCGGACGGCAAAGTCATGTTGCCGATCAAAGCGCTGGGCCTGCAGGCGATGAGCATCGGCTTTCTGATCGACGAAGAGCAGCCGATGATCTGGCGCGGTCCCATGGCAACCCAGGGCCTGCTGCAACTTGCATTCGAGACCCGCTGGGATGATCTGGATTACCTGATCATCGACCTGCCGCCGGGCACCGGCGATATCCAGCTCACCCTGTCACAGCGGATTCCGGTCTCCGGCGCGGTGGTGGTGACCACCCCGCAGGACATCGCCCTCATCGACGCCAGGAAAGGCTTGCAGATGTTTCGCAAGGTCGAAGTGCCGATCCTGGGGCTGGTGGAGAACATGAGCTTCTACTGCTGCCCCAACTGCGGGCACCGTGCGGAGATTTTCGGCGCCGGTGGCGGCGACCGCATGAGCGCTCAGTACGACGTGACCCTGCTCGGGCGCATTCCGCTGGACGGCCGCATTCGCGAACAGGCCGACGGCGGCTGTCCGACCGTGGCCGCCGAGCCCGACGGCGAGATCGCCGCGATCTATCGCGACATCGCCCGTCGTGCGGCGGCGCGCCTGGCCCACGGCGCATCGCCGGAAGCGTTCCCGCAGATCAGCGTCGAAGACGACTGAGGCGGTGTCGGCGGGTTGGGGTGGGAAGCGCGCTTCGTTTGCAACCTGAAGCCAACGGCGCGTGGTTCAATCTGGAACTTCAGGCGCAGCCCGGCGCCCGTCGATTCGTCCACTTGTCCACCCAAATCTGTGACGGCAACGGGAAACCGACTACGGTGCTGGTCTACCCGATGGTGCCGCCGAAAAGGGCGCTCAGGCCGCCGCCTTCGATCACGCACGGGTCGCACACCGACCGACTTTGAGCGCGGTCTACCGTGCTGCCCCCCGGCCAGGCCGTGACCGCCTTGCCCGCGACCGAGGACGCACTGGCCGACGTGCCACTGGCGCTGTCGTTGCATTGATCTGCCGCCGAATCGCTGGCGACCAGCACAGTCGCCACCTGGTCAGTGGGTGCCCGCGCAGGTATCCCGTGAGCGCGGGAGTGGCGCGAACAATCTGCACCGCGAATCAAAGACGCTTGTGGATCCAGCCGTTGACGGTGAATCGGCCTTCGGCGAACCGCCTGCTCGGGCAGGTCACCGGGGTGACCTCGTGCTGGTAGCGCGACAGGAAGAACACGATGCGGTTGTCCAGCGGTTCCACCTGCCGGTCGCTGGGGGCGGCCACGTAATAGCCGTTGCGTACCAGCGTATCGAACACCCGCAGCGCGCCGCCCTGGTAGGCCTTGGGCTGACGGTTGAAGTAATAGACGAAGGTCAGCTCGCGCCTGGCGGTGTCCGCGCTGCCGTTGTCGTTGTGCACCTTGTAGTAGTCGCCGTCGTTGTGCGAGGTCATCTGCGCTTCGATGGTTTGGCCCAGCGCCGCGCAGGGCAGCGCGGCGGCGATCTGCGGCAGCATCGCGCGGATGCGGGCGCGGAACAGCTCGGCAAACTCGGGGAAATCGTGCAGCACCACCGACTGGCGATAGCTGCGGTCATTGGTGGAGGTGGAGGTCTCCACGAAACGGTTTTCATTGGCCAGGGCGTAGGCGATCAGGCGCCGATGCTGGTCGGCGGGCAGGAAGTTGTCTTGGATGAAGATCCTCGACGCTTCGACCTCCGCGCCCGCCACTGCGACGGCCGGCGCCGAATCGGGGGCGGCTGCCACAGTGGGCTCGACCTGCAGCGGTGGCCGGGTCGTAAACGCGATCACGCGGTCGCTGCGCACGCACAG
>JAJFJX010000303.1 GCA_021773655.1 Panacagrimonas sp. | reverse complement strand
GACGATGAGAATGCCATCGTCCAGCGCCTTGACGTGGGTTCCAGGCTGCACCGTCAACGTGACGCCGGCGGCCTGGATGGCGGTCACATCCTCGTCGTTATTGACCTGCACGAAACCGCCACCGACACGCACCACCCCATCCAGGCGCCACTCCACGTTGTTGATCAGCGTGTAGCTCTGGTCGATGTCGCTGGAGATGGTGCAGACCGTGTTGTCGACGTTGCAGTTCACGAAGTCGGCCGCCGCCGGAACCTGCTGGCCACTTTCCGGAATCAGGCTGCCCGGAATGGTCCAGCCTGCCCACCAGGCCTGGCCGGGATCGGTGCCCGGCTCAACCGCGCCGATGTAGTCGGTCTGTTCGAAGGTGAAGCTGGAGCCGTTGGCGACCGCGTTGATCACCGGGGCCGAAGCCAGGCGCCCTGCCACCTCGTTGATCGCGTAGGCCTCATCGAGGCTGAAGGGCTGCGGGCCGGCATTGACATCGTCGTCAGCCATGCGCGAACCGGCGTAGTAACCGTCCGCGCAGTCGCCGATGACATTGACCAGCGTAATGCTGCTGAACGCATCTGCACCCGGAGTGCCATCGGTGTCCGCATCCTGGATCTGCACGCACGCGGTGTCGAAACCACGAACTGCAGCGTTGTAGATGCTGGCAGTGACCGCGCCGCGCAGCAGCAGACCTGGGCGCTCCGTGTTGGGCGCGTTGACCAGCGGGCCTCCGACCACCGTCACATTGGCAAGCGCACCTTGCGTCTGCGGCACGAAATCTTCGTTGCCGCTGTTGGCTTCGATGCCGCGCGGATCATTGCTGCCGGTGGGCGATGCCTTGGTCTGGCTCTTCTGCGCGATGGCGAACTGGATGTTGCCCATCCAGCCTTCATCGAAGTCGATGTCGTCATCATCGTTACCGGTGGCCACGATGTAACGCGCATTCACCGTGCCGCCGAACCATTCGAAGGCGTCGTCCAGATTGTTGTGGACCTGGATGTACTCCAGCGTGGTGCCATGACCCACACCTTGCAGGGTCAGGCCATTGACCTCGTTGTTTGGACCCGCGACCAGACCGCCCTCGGCGATGCGTACGTAGCGCATCACGCCGCTGTTGTCGGCCGGCAGATTGCCGCCGAACAACGAACTTTCGACATCGCTGCCACCCTCGCCCTCGACATTGCAGACGGTGCCTGCGCCGGAACCGGAGCAGACCCCGGTATTGCCGGTGCCAAAGTGCGGCGCAAAACCCTGGATGACCACACCACCCCACTCGCCCAGACCGTCGAAGTTGTTATCGAGGCTGCTGAAGGTAATGGGATTTGCGGCGGTGCCGTTGGCCATGATCTGCGAGCCGCGGGTGACGATCAGAATGCCGTCGTCAAGGCCGCGGATGTCGGTGCCGGGTTCGATGGTCAGCGTCACGCCGGCAGCCTTGATCGCCGCGACATCCGAGTCGTCGTCGACCGCCACGAAGCCACCACCCACTCGCACCACGCCGTCCAGACGCCAGTCACGTCCGGAGTCCATTGTCAGGTCCTGATCGATGTCACCGGCCACGGTGTACACGTTGCCCTGGCAGGACAGGAAGTCGAAGGTGTCGAAACCGGCAGGGCAGCCGTTGCCGACCGGACCCGGATCCGGATTGCCGCCACCGCCACCGCTACCGCCACACGCCGTGAGGAGCAGCGTGCTGCCAAACAAGGCCATCAGAGTATGTTGTCGTTTCATTGGTCCGTATCCACCATTGATGTTGCCGAATTTCGGCGGCTCAGCACGCCGGTCAGCGCGTTGCCACCCCTTGCCTCGGTGCCTCGGCATGCGTCGCTGCTGTCCGACGCCGCATGCCGATGTCACCGCCGCTGTATTCCAATCAGTCGAAATTTACGGAATAGCCCAGAGATATGGCTGTTCCTTCCTTGTAGGACTCGATCACCGCACCGCCCTGCGTGTACTCGACGTCCTCGTCGAGCAGGTTCTTGACCTTCAGGCTCAACTTGGAGTTGGAGAACATCTCCTTCTCGTAGTTGAAGTTGACGATCAGTCGCCCGGACTCTTCGATCACCGCCTGATTGCGGGTGACGATGTCGATGCGGTCGTCGAAGAAGTTCACCAACAGCGTCGCTTTCTGACGCCAGGGAAAGTAATCGTGCGCAACCTGCAGGTTGGCCAGGAACGGCGATTGCCCCTGCAGGTCGCGCTTGGGATCCCGCTCCAGGCGCTGACCCACGTCGTCGAGTTCGATCTCCGATTCGATGAAGGCCAGATTGCCGCCGATGGAAAGCAGATGTTCGGAGGTGTCGACCACCGTCTTGTTCATGTCCAGCTCGATGCCTTCGACCGTCGCGCTTTCGTTGTTGCGGAACGTCAGGCCGAAGTTGGAGCCAGAGCCGTCGTTGACCGAACGTTCCAGAGGCTGGTCGATGTCCTTGACAAACAGTGCAATCGAGATGCTGTCGCGATCATCGAAGTAGTACTCGGCGCGCAGATCGAAGTTGTCGATGGTCGATGCCTCGCAAGTTGCACAGCCGATGTACTGGCGTCCGCGTTCGTCGTAGAACACGGAAGGGGCGATCTCGGTGATGTTGGGGCGCGACACGGTACCGGCATAGGCGGCGCGGACCTGCAGTTCGTCGTTGAAGCGGTAGAGCGCCGAAAACGAGGGCAGCAGCTCGTTGGATTCGAGACTGGCGGGATTGTTGGGCGCGTTGGGGAAGCTCAGGTCCTGGGTGAACTCGTCCTGGCGCAATCCGGCCACCAGCGTCAGCTTGTCGCCGATATCGGTCTGGGTAGAGACGTAACCCGCGTAGGACTCCTGTTCGCCGTCGTAGGAATCGGTCAGCGTGGAACGAGCATTGAGACGAAACTGGTCGTTGGCGAAGTTGGCAGGAGCCAGCAGATCCTCGATCTCGCCGCTGAGCGTTCCCGGGTTGGCGCCCTGACGCACGCCGATGCGGACCAGTTCGACCTCACGCTCGCGCACGTTGCCCAGCGCGCCGACGGACACCTTGGTCTTGATCCGGTCGGTGATCTGCAGCGGCAGTGTGTAGTCGACGCCGAAATCGATGCCGTCTTCGGTCAGGTCGGAGTAGCTGCGCTCGACCGTGGACAAGGCCAGATTGTTGCCGAGGAAGGTGTAGCTGCGACGATCCGGGGACTGACGCGTGGCCTGGGAGATGCCGGCGCGCCATTCGAGGCGATGCTCGCCATCGAACAGGAAGTGCTCGCCCTGGAATTGCTGGGCAAAGAACTGGCGTTCTTCCCATTCCAGCAGGAAGCGCCTGAAATTGGTTTCCGAGTCCTTGTCGAAGCCGGCTTCGACCTCGGTGGTTTCCTCGGTGTTGCGCAGCAGCATGGTCTTGCTGAGCAGCTCGGTGTCGGCGCTGGTTTTCAGGCCGGCGACGAAATAGCCGGTCGCGGTGATGTTGCGCCCGTCACGGGAGTAGTTCGACGCAGTGTCCAGGTCGTTGATCGACGCATCGATCCGGGACGAGTGGCTGCTGTCATACGAGGCGGTCCCGTAGAGGCCGACCTCGCCGATGTCGCGATCAAACACCTTGCCCAGCGTGTAGGAAAGGCCGAAATCCGGCGCTGCCGACTCCAGCTTCGGGCTGTAGGTGTTGGGCAGCAGGGCCGCCAGTCCAGCGGCCTCGTCCAGCGGCGTGCAATTGGTCTGCCCCTCGACCTGGCAGATGCTGAAATCGAGTCCGCCGCGGGTAGCGGCATCGATCGCGCCGGGCAGGTCGCGCAGGCCATCATCGAAGCCGAAGTCGTCGGTGTCGCTGCCCTCGTAGGTGTACAGGTCCTCGCCGGTGACGTCATTGACGAAGCCCAGCGAAAAGCCGAGCTTGTTCACATCGCCTTCCGGCATGCCGCGCGTGGCGAGCTGGATGATGCCGCCGGTGGTTTCGCCGGGCAGCTCGGCCGAGAAATTCTTCTGGATCTCGATACCGGCCAGAATGTCGGACGGAAACAGGTCGAGCTGCACGTCCCGCCGGAACGGATCGGTGCCCGGCATCAGGTTGCCGTTGAGGGTTGCCGCGATATAGCGCCCGTCCAGGCCGCGCACCACTGCGTATTTTCCTTCCGAGATCGAGATACCGACGATACGCTTGAGCGAGGCGGCAACATCGCTGTCGCCAAATCTGAGCAGGTCCTCGACACTGATGGCGTCGGTCACGCCGCTGGCAAACCGCTCGATCTCGGCGGTGGTCTGCTGCGCAGGCTTGAAGGTGCCGACCACGGTGATTTCCTGCACGCCGTCGGAGCCGACCATCGCCTCGGCAGCGGGGCCCGCCGCCGCAGGTGCCTCCTGCGCTACCGCCGCGCCGCCGAGTTCCTGCTCCTGCTCCTGCACCCCGCCACCAAAGGTCTCGACCTTCGGCTTGAGCGCGATGCGCGTGGCCACGCCGACGTTGGCGATCACCCGCAGTCCCGTCTGGCGGGCCGGCTCGTGCCCGGGGTGGGTGACGCTGAGGGTGTAGCTGCCGCGCGGGACCTCGAAGCTGAAGGCGCCGGTATCGTCGGTCACCACTTCGGCATCGGCCTGTTCGATGCGCACCGTCGCTCCGGGCAGGGCATAGCCCTCGGCATCGATGACATAGCCCTCGACGATGCCGGGCTCGCCGCCTTCACCGCTGCTGGCATCGTAGGTGTCCAGGGCCACCAGGGCCGGCTGCTCGAAGTCGGTAAAGGTGAAGCTCAGGTCGGCACTTTCACCGTCCCGGGTCACGAAGCGGTAATCGGTCAGTGCGGCGTCAAGCTTGAGCAGCCGCAGGCGGTGCTCGCCGGCCACCAGCTCGGCGCTCAGGCCGCCGGTGGCATCGGTGATGCCAATGACCTTGCCGTCCAGCTCCACATCCACATCCTTGAGCGGATTGGCGCCCAGGAACACGTTGAGATTGACCTCGGCGGCCAGGATCGCCTGGCTGAAGATCAGCGCCGGAGTCAAAAGCAGGGACAGCAACAGCGATTTCATCGGAAGTGGCATCAATGGATCCAGCAACGAACTGCGCAACCAGGATGGCGATACACCGGCCGGTCCGGTCCGAATGAGGCTTGGCATCCAGGTGACTCGACGCCGGACGTCGAAGGCACTGTCATGCACGCCTGAACGTCCTGCCTGTAAGGCTTTTTCTGCTTTCCGTTCAAAAAGCTGCGGGCTTGCGGTCGAACGGGTTTGAAGGCTGGCAGCCCTCGATGCGGCGCAAGTTACGCAGCGTCGGTGACGATTTCATGACGATTGGCGGGCAAGCCTGGGCCGGTGTCATCGTCGCGGTGATCGGGTCGACGCAGGAATGCCATCGGCAACAGCACGTTCTGGTTTCGGGGCCGACCTCGCCGGCACTGCCACAGGCGAACAGGCCCGACCCGGCTCGAATAGGCAGGTACACCGCTTCTCGCATAACGTGGCGTCCTCCCGGCACCTCCCGCAGTCGATCCATGAAGATCCGGCAACTCAACTACATCCTCGAAGTGGCGCGACGCGGGCTCAATGTCACCGCTGCGGCCGAAGCGCTGTTCACCTCGCAGCCGGGGGTGAGCAAACAGATCCGCATGCTGGAAGAAGAACTCGGGGTGCCGATCTTCGTGCGCAACGGCAAGCACCTGACCGAGATCACGCCGGCCGGCGCCCGCATCCTCGAATATGCCCAGCGACTGCTGATGGAGGCAGAGAACATCAGCAACGTGGCCGAGGAGTTCCGCGAATCCGACCGCGGCGATCTGTCCATCGCCACCACCCACACCCAGGCGCGCTACGCCCTGCCGCCGGTGATCCAGAAGTTTCGCGCGCGCTTTCCCAAGGTGCGCTTGCATCTGCATCAGGGCTCGCCGCAGCAGATCGCCAAGCTGGCCTCGGACGGTCACGCCGACTTCGCCATCGCCACCGAGGCGCTGGAGCTGTTCGAGGACCTGGTGATGCTGCCGTGCTACCGCTGGAATCGCATCGTGCTGGTGCGCCCGGGCCATCCGCTGACGCGCACGCCCCGGCCCAGCCTGCATCAGCTCGCCGAGCATCCGCTGGTCACCTACACTTTCGGCTTCACCGGCCGATCCAAGCTCGACCAGGCGTTCGCCGCGCACGGGC
>JAJFJX010000302.1 GCA_021773655.1 Panacagrimonas sp. | reverse complement strand
GGTGGCCAGATTGCTGCCGCCGGAGAGCGCAGACGTGAAAGTCGTGGCCGCTGCGGTGGGCGTGTCGGCGGACACGTTGGAACGATGGAGATCGGAAGCTTTGGCGTCAGGCAAGAAGAGCGGTGGCTGGACGGCGGTGGCTCGGTTCGAGGCGGTGCTGATGAGCGCGTCGATGAGCGAGGCGCAGAAAGGCGCCTGGTGTCGCGAGAAGGGCTTGTTCCCCAGCGAGCTTCGGCCGGCGACCGAGCCCGCCATAATGGGCTCCCGCCGCCCACGGAGTGCCCTGCCATGCCCGCCGCCAGCTTCCAGTTCAATTTCGGTTCCGGCGATGCCAGGCCGCGCGAACCCGATGCACCGATGCGCCTGCTGCTGCTGGGCGATTTCTCCGGGCAGGCCGCGACCGAGCGCGTGCCGCTGGCGCAGCGCCAGCCGCTGCGGGTGGATATCGACAGCTTCGACCGCGTGCTGGCCCGTCTGTCGCCGCGGGTACAGATGCCTGCGGGGCCGGTGACCTTCGCCACGCTGGATGACTTTCATCCCGATGCGCTGTACGAACGGCTGGAGTTATTCGCTGCGCTGCGCGAGGCGCGTGCGCGTCCGGCACCGCAGGGAGAAGATTCACCGCTTGCTGCGTTGCTCGGCGGCAAGCCGGCATCTGTGGCGACGGGCAACAACGCGCCGAAGGCTGGCCTGGAGGGCTTGATCGAGCGCGTGGTGGCGCCGCACATCGTGCCGGATACCAGCGCGCAGACGCAGGCCTATCTGCGCGCGGTAGACGCGGCCATCGCCGAGCAGATGCGCCAATTGCTGCATGCACCGGCGCTCCAGGCGATGGAAGCCAACTGGCGTGGCGTGCAGTGGCTGGTGTCGCGCCTGGAGCTGGAGGAGAACCTGCAGCTGTGGCTGTTCGATGTCACGCGCGAGGAACTGGCGGCAGACCTGCTCGTCGCCGAGCGGCCGTTACCGGACAGTGCCAGTTGCACCGCGCTGGCGGCCGCATCGCGCCGCCACAGCGGCGAGGCGGGATTCTCGCTGCTGGCCGGCCTGTACGCCTTTGCTGACACCGACGACGACACCACCTTGCTGACTGCGCTGGGCGCACTGGGCTCGCAGCTCGGCGCGGCCTTCATCGGCAGCGTGGCGCAGCCGGACGCCGACGCTGCACCTTCGCCCGCGTGGAGCGCGCTGCGCCAGTCGCCGGCCGCGCGCTGGCTGGGGCTGGTGGCGCCGCGCCTGCTGTTGCGCCTGCCCTACGGCGCACGCAGCGAGAAAATCGAGCGCTTCGCCTTCGAGGAGTTGGCCGACACCGGCACCCACCAGCACTACCTGTGGGCGCCGGGCTCGCTGGTGCTGCCGCTACTGCTCGGCCGCAGCTACACGCTCAGCCAGGGCTGGTCGTTTACGCCGGGCGACGAGCGCGAAGTCGACGATCTGCCGTCCTTCACGCGCCCGGATCGCGACGGCGAACCCGAATTGCTTCCCTGCGCCGAAGCCTTTCTGACCGATGCGCAGGCCGAAAAACTGCTCGGCCGCGGCCTGATGCCGCTGCTGAGCCATCGCCACCGCAACGTCGCCATGTTGATGCGCGTGCAGTCGCTGGCCGAACCCGCGGCGCCGTTGGCTGGGCTGCCGGCCTGAGGGAAAGTGCAGATCCGGGCCGGATCCGTCGTCCGGTTTCGCACAGCGAAGCCGGGGATTCCGGCGCAATTCAGACCCCGGCTCGCCGGCGCCAAACCGGGCCACACAGACTCCTGATCCACCGCCCATGAGCACACACCATATCGTTCTCACAGACTTCGCCGGTGCGCGGCTGTTTCCCAAGGCCAGTCGCCGCAACACCATTCAGGGCGAAACGCCGGAGGGTTTCGAGCAGCGGCTCAACGCACAGGCCCCGCTGCAGGTGCTGCCGGGCTATGCCGACTTCTGCGTGCTGCACGTGCACCGCAACTGGACCTCAACACGCTGCCTGACCATCCCCATCTCCGAGGACAACCGTCATTGCCTGCGGTCGGCCTACGAGGCGCGCACGCCCAAGGAACTGCCGGTGCTCAACCGCTGGTTCGAAGGGCTGCAAGCACCGGTGGCGGACTACCTGATCGCGATTCTCTACACCCGCGAGCAACTGAGGCGTGAGAACGAGAAGATCAAGGGCGACTGGGGCGTGGTCGGCTGTCTGGCCACTGCCGAGCCCGTAGAAATTCCGATGGCGCCGATCACCATGATGCGCAATGCGCTGGGCGTGGAAGAAGGCGGCTCCGGCGTGCCGCTGGATCGTGCGGCCTACCAGCGCAGCGTGGAGTATTGGGACCGGCATGCGAACTGGCGCGGCTGAGGCCCGACGGCGGGCGTGGCTTGCCCTAGGCTGCCGAGCGTGGGCACGGCCCGCCCTACTGGTCTGATCCATAGGGCGGTGGCCTTAAACGGGACTGACATCGAGTCAGTCCCGTGCTGGGACCCACCGCGCGGCCGCCGCCTACGCTCGACGGTGGCTCGACGCGAACACGGCGAACCCCGCCACGAAGGCCCGCAACTGCTTGCGCATCGCCTCGTCGGTGAGCACGCCCTGCTCGTCGAACAACTGACCTGCACGCGAAGCGAGCAGACGACTCCCGCTCCAGGTGCGCACGCCCAGGGCCTTGAGCACCGGCAGCCACGCGGTCTGCGCGTGGACCGTGCCCATGCCGCCCGGCGTGGCGCCGAGCAGTGCCACCGCGAGATCACCAAACACTGCGGCGGTTTCCTTCGGCGGCCGCGACAGCCAATCCAGCGCGTTCTTGAGCACACCGGGAATGCCGTTGTTGTACTCCGGCGTGGCGATCAGCAGCCCATCGCAGGCCAGCACCTTCTGTTTGAGTGCGATGACGCCCTCTGGAATGCCCTGGGCCTGTTCGAGATCACCGTCATAGAGTGGAATGCCTTGCAGGGTGACGAGCTCCAGCTCCACATCGGGCGGCACCAGCGCCTGCGCTGCGCGCAGCAGTGCGGTGTTGTAGGACGCCTTGCGCAGGCTGCCCGAGATACCCAATAGCTTGATCATCGTTCGTGCTCCGGTTGTCGGCCGCGGTTATGGCCCTCGTCGCGCAGCGAGAAGGGATTGAAACGAGTGTCGGTGTCGAATGTGTCCACGTTCTCGGCACGCTTTAGCCAGCCCACCACCGCGTAGGTCACCGGCGTCAGCACCACTTCCACCATCACCTTGAACGCGAAGTTGAACACGATCACTGCCACCAGCGCGTTGTTGCTCCAGATGCCGTAGAAGGCCAGCGGGTAGAAGATCATCGAGTCCGCGGCCTGGCCGACCATGGTGGAGCCG
>JAJFJX010000301.1 GCA_021773655.1 Panacagrimonas sp. | reverse complement strand
CACCAGGGCCAGGTCCCGACGCGAGGCCGGGAACTCGGCTACCGCAGCCACCACCGGCAGGGGTCGTTGCGCCAGGGCTTCTGCATCGAGCTCAAAGACGATTGCCGGTCCCGGCAGGTCCAGGCGGCTCACCAGCGCGGGATGCAGTTCGCCCAGCCAGCCCAGCGGGCGTCCGTTCGCGCTGATCAGGGCACTGCGACCGGGGTGCAATGCGGGGTGGACGCGCGCGGTGAAGTCGAAACCGTGGGCGGCGGCGGAGAGTGCCTCGACGTCGGCCTTGATGTCGTAGAAGTCCAGGGCGCGCGACGGCAGCCCCCATTGCTCGGGAGATGCCTCCCCGGTGGCCAGGCCGGCCAGGCGCGGCGACTCGACGATGCACCCGTCTTCGCGCGCAAAGCAGACGCCGGCCTCGAACAGGCGCATGCGTCCGGCCTGCCGGGCCTGGTTGTAGCGCCAGGCCTCGATCAGCCCGCTCCAAAGTGTGGAGCGCATCAGCCCCAGGTTCTCGGCGATGGGATTGTCCAGCGGCACGGCCTGGACCTGGGGGGCGAGCAGGTTCTGAATCGCGCCGTCGGCGAAGGCCAGGGACACGATCTCCTGCCAGCCGCGTGCCACCAGACAGTGCTTGAGATCGGCCTGCGGGCGCCGGGCTTCGCGAGGTCGTCCGGGCGCCAGCGCGGCGCTGTAGGGCCGAGCCGGAATGCGGTCGTAGCCGTACAGGCGTGCGACCTCCTCGATCAGGTCGGGTTCGATGCGCAGGTCGTAGCGCCACGAGGGCACCTGCGCGGTCCAGGTGCCGCCGACCTCGTTGCGGGTGGCGATGCCCAGGCGCGATAACAGCGCCTCGACCTCGCGTGCCGGGATGTCGTGGCCGAGCAGCTTGTTCAGACGGGCGTGGCGCAGGCTGATCCGCGGCGGTTCGTTCTGGGCGCGGCCGGCGAAGCTGATCGGGCCGGCATCACCACCGCACAACTGGGCGGTCAACTCGGTGGCACGCTCCAGGGCCTGTCTCTGCAGGCCGGGATCCACCCCACGCTCGAAGCGGTACAGCGAATCCGAGGTCAGCTTGTGACGGCGGCCGGTTCCGGCCACCGCGTTCATGGCAAAGCAGGCGCTTTCGAAAAACACCCGCGATGTCGACTGGGACACTGCCGTCGATTCGCCTCCCATGACCCCAGCCAGGGCGATCGGCCCGCTGTCGTCGCAGATCAGCAATTCGCCTGAGTCCAGCACCACGGTCTGGCCATTGAGCAGGGTCAGGGTCTCGCCGGGTCGGGCGCGGCGCACGCGCACCGCGCCGCTCAGGCGCGCACCGTCGAATGCGTGCATCGGCTGGCCAAGTTCGAGCAACACGTAGTTGGTGATGTCCACCAGCGGCTGAATACTGCGCACGCCACTGCGCCTGAGGCGCTCGCGCATCCAGTCGGGGGTCCGCGCCCGCGCATTGAGGCCGTAGACCACGCGCCCGGCATAGGCGCTGCAGTCGGCGGCGTTCTCGATCTCGACGGCGTGGCGGTCCTCGCCGACCACCACTGCGAGCCGGTGGCGTGGCCGGTTCAGGTTGACCGCGAACAGCGCCGCGACCTCGCGTGCCAGGCCGACCACGGACAGGCAATCGCCGCGGTTGGGGGTGATCTCCAGGTTGAGGACGCGATCATCCAGGCTCAGATGCCGTTCGATCGGCGTGCCGACGCGCGCATCGGGGTCGAGCTCCAGCAGGCCGTCGGATTTCTCGGCCAGGCCCAGTTCCGAGGCCGAACACAGCATGCCGGCGGACTCGACGCCACGCAGCCGGCTGACCTCGATCTCGAAGCCGCCCGGCAGGCGGGCGCCGGGCAGCGCCACTGGAACCACCATCCCCACGCTGGCGTTGGCCGCACCACAGACGATGGTCGAAGGGACATCGCGGCCAGTGGCGACTTCGCACACGCGCAGACGCTCGGCATCCGGGTGCGGTGCGATGGCGGTGATGCGGCCCACCACCACGCCGGTCGGCAGTTCGGCGCAAACCGGCTCGATCTCCAGTTCCAGCCCGCCCATCACCAGGCGTTCGGCGATCTGCTCGATGCTGGCCGGCGGGTTGACCCACTCGCGCAGCCATTGTTCGCTAAGTTTCATGACATCAACCCTGATCGGATCTGTACGCCCGGATCGGCCTGCGCCGGACCGGGGCGGTGGTGCACGCCGGTGCCCGGCGCCTCAGGCAAACTGACGCAGGAAGCGCAGGTCGTTGTTGAAGAACAGACGCAGGTCATCGACGCCGTAACGCAGCATGGTCAGGCGCTCGACGCCCATGCCGAAGGCGTAGCCGGTGTATTTCTCGGGGTCGATGCCGACCGCCTCGAACACTTTCGGGTGCACCATCCCGCAGCCCAGCAGCTCCAGCCAGCGACCCGTTCCGCGCGTCGGGTCCTGCCACCACATGTGGACGTCGGCCCCCGGCTCCACGAACGGAAAGTACGACGGCCGGAACAGCGCCTTGACCTCGGTTTCGAAGAAGCGCGATAGGAAGGTCTGCAGGTCGTACTTGAGATCGGTGAAGTGCACGTTCTCGGCCACGTACAGGCCCTCGACCTGGTGGAACATCGGGCTGTGGGTGCGATCCGAATCGCAGCGGTACACCCGCCCCGGGCAGATGATGCGAATCGGAGGTTCGGCGCCGGATTCGACCACCGCGCGCATGGTGCGGATCTGCACCGGGCTGGTGTGGGTGCGAAGCACGCGCGCGCCGTCATCGACGTAGAAGGTGTCCTGCATCGCCCGCGCCGGGTGCAGCTCGGGAATGTTGAGGGCGCCGAAATTATGGAAATCGTCCTCGATCTCGGGACCCTGCATGGTCTCGAAGCCCAGTTCGTTGAACAGCCGCTCGATGCGCTGCAGGCTGCGCGTCAGCGGATGCAGTCCGCCGACCCCTTCGCCACGACCGGGCAGCGTCACGTCGATGGTCTCGCCGGCCAGGCGCGCGGCCAGCTCGGCCTGGGCGAGAGTGTCGGCGCGATTCTCGATGGCGGCGCCGACCAGGGCCTTGACCTTGTTGACGCGATCCCCAAAAGCCTTGCGCGCTTCCGGCTCCATCGCACCGAGCTGCTTGAGCTGCTCGGTGACGCGCCCCTTGCGGCCCAGGTACTGGACCCGCAACTGCTCCAGCGCGCGCGAGTCCTGTGCGCCGGCAATCTCCGCCAACGCCGCCTGCTGGATCGCTTCCAGTGAATCGCTCATGCGTCCCCCGAAAAAGAGAAAGGGGAGCGACCTGGCGGTGCGCTCCCCTTCGGTCTGTGGCCGAACCGGGGATCGCCTTCGGACGTCCCGGTCCCGCTGCTGCAACTTTTCGCCGGCACGGGGCGCTGCCACGCAGCCTCCCGGCACCCGCGCGCCGCTCAGAGTCCCAGCGCGCCCTTGGCCTGCGCCACCAGAGCCGCGAACGCGGCCTTGTCGTGGATGGCGATGTCCGACAGCACCTTGCGATCCAGTGCGACCCCGGCCTTGTTCATGCCGTCGATGAAGCGGCTGTAGCTCAGCCCCAGCTCGTTGGTGGCGGCATTGATGCGCTGGATCCACAGGGCGCGGAATTCACGCTTCCTGACCCGACGGTCGCGGTAGGCGTACTGCCCGGACTTGATGACCTGCTGCTTGGCGGCGCGATAGACGCGCGACTTGGCGCCCTGGTAGCCCTTGGCCTTGGCCAGCAGCTTCTTGTGACGCGCACGGGCGGTGACGCCCCTTTTGACTCGTGCCATTTCTCAATTCCTCGAAGATCTGATTCTTTGCGTGTGAAGTGCGACGTGAACGTTCCGTCCGCCGTCAGGCATACGGCAACATCTTGTTGACTTCACGCACGTCCGAATCGTGGACCTGGGTCACGCCCCGCAACTGGCGGATCCGCTTGCCGGTCATCTTGGTGAGGATGTGGCGCTTGTGGGCATGGGCGCGCTTGAAGCCGCCCTTGGCCGTGCGCTTGAAGCGCTTGGCGGCACCCTTGTTGGTTTTCAGCTTGGGCATGTTCGCTCCTTCCCGGTGGTTCCGGGTCTGATATGACCGGCTTCACAACCCTGCCCAGGGCGCTGACCGGGCCCGCGAGAACTCGCGGGACTTGCTTGGTTGCTGCTGTGGACTCTCGATTCCGCCGGACGCCGCGGCAAAGCAGCGCCCCTCGAAACTCGAAACTCGAAACCCCCGGATCGCCCGGTCACCGGCCTCTGCAGGCAGACCCCCGGAGCCTCCGAATTTGGTTACCGCTTTCTGGCCCCGAGCACCATCACCGCCTGGCGGCCTTCCATCTTGGGGTGCTGCTCGACCACCGCCAGCTCGGTCAGGTCCCCCTTGACCCGGTCCATCACCTTCATGCCGAGGTCCTGGTGGGCCATCTCACGTCCGCGGTAGCGGATCGTGACCTTGACCTTGTCACCTTCTTCCAGAAACCGCGTCATGTTGCGCAGCTTGGTCTGGTAGTCGGCCTCCTCGGTGGTGGGCCGGAACTTCACTTCCTTGACCTCGATCTGCTTCTGCTTGCGCTTGGCAGCGTGCTGGGCCTTGTCTTTCTGGTACAGGTACTTGCCGTAATCCATGATCTTGCAGACCGGCGGATCGGCGTTGGGCGACACCTCCACCAGGTCCAGATCCAGATCGGCCGCCTTGGCGATGGCGTCCCGCGTCATCATGACACCCACCTGTTCGCCGTCTGCACCAATCACGCGGACGCGTGCCGCGGTTATCTGATCGTTGCGCCGGTCGTCGCGTTCTTGGGCGATGCTGCACTCTCCTGCTGGTCGATAGGCTGCCCTCCGAATGTGTATCGGGCAGACAGACAAAGCCCCAACGGCGGGCTTCGGGGCGCGAATCATAGGCAAGCGGACCACAAAGCTCAAGGACTGGGCCGCGCGCCTCGGGCCGCGGCACCACACGCGGCATCAATGGTGACGCAGCGCCTCGATCGGCTGCAGGCGCGCGGCCTTGCGCGCCGGATACCAGCCGAAGAACACGCCCACCGAGGCCGACACTGCGAACGCCAGAAGCACCGAGCCACCGCTGACCTCCACCGGAATGTCGGCAAGTCGCCGAATCAGCTCACTGCCGATCACGCCCAGCAGCACGCCGACCGCCCCCCCGAGCAGGGCCAGCGCCACCGATTCGAGCAGGAACTGCAGCCGCACATCCTGCGGCCGCGCGCCGATGGCCACACGAATGCCGATTTCACGCGTGCGCTCGGTCACGCTCACCAGCATGATGTTCATGATGCCGATGCCGCCGACGATCAGCGAAATCGAGGCTATGGCCCCCAGAAGCAGCGACATGATGCGCGCGGTGGCCGCCGCAGTCTCCGCGACCGCGGTCAGGTTTCGCATGCTGAAGTCGGGGGCTTGGCCGGGTCCGATGCGGTGGCGCTCCAGCAGCAGGCTGGTGACTTCCAGTTCGGTCTGCGCCATGGCGTCGGCGGCCACCGACTGCACCATGATCATGCGCAGCGAGCCGCGGAAGCTGCTGCCGAACAGCTTGCGCTGCGCGGTGGTGATCGGGACCAGGACAGTATCGTCCTGGTCCCGACCGTCGAAGCTCTGGCCCTTGGGCGCCAGCAGGCCGAGCACCGTGTAAGGGCTGCCGTTGATGCGCAGTGTCCCGCCGACCGGATCCTCGGCGCCGAACAGCTGTGCCGCCACGGTGGTGCCGATCACCGCCACGCGACCAGCCGAACGCACATCGGAATCACCGAACATGGTTCCCGCCAGAAGCCCCCAGTTGCGCACTTCCAGGTATCCCGGCGTGGTGCCGTAGACCTGCGTGCCCCAGTTGTAGGCGCCATGCACCAGTTGCGCACTGCCATAGACCAGTGGCGCGGTGGCACGCACCGAAGGCTGCTCGTCGATGGCCTCGGCGTCAGCCAGGGTCAGGGTCGCGGCGTTGCCGCCGCCCAGTCGAACGCCGCCGCTGGACGCGCTGCCGGCCAGCACGATGAACAGATTGCTGCCCATGGCCGAGATCGACTCGCGGATCGAGCGCTGGGCACCACTGCCCACGGCGAGCATCACGATCACCGCGCCGACGCCGATGACCATGCCCAGCGTGGTCAGGAAGGTACGCATGCGGTTGGAGGCCAGCGCCTGCAGGGCCTCGGCCAGCATCGGACCGATCACGCGACCTGCTCCCGTGCCGGCCGCGGCGACTCCGGCGACAGCGACAGCGACGAGACCGGTCGCGGAAGCTGACGACGATCCTCGGCCAGCGCCCCGTCGTGAAAGCGGATCACGCGACCGGCCCAGGCGGCGATGTCGGGCTCGTGGGTCACCAGCACCAGGGTGATGCCCTGGTCGCGGTTGAGCCGCGCGAACAGCGCCATGATCTCCTCGCTGGTGTGGCTGTCCAAGTTGCCGGTGGGCTCGTCGGCCAGCACCACCCGCGGCCGGTTGACCAGGGCACGGGCGATCGCCACCCGCTGCTGCTGGCCACCGGAAATACGCGACGGCAGCGATTCGGCATAGCGCTCCAGTCCGACCTGCGCAAGAAGTTCGCGCGCGCGGATGCGGCGCTGCGCCCGCGCCACCCGCGCGTACACCAGCGGCAAGGCGACGTTGTCGGCCACGCTGGAGCGCTGCAGCAGGTTGAAGCCCTGGAACACGAACCCCAGCTGGCGGTTGCGAATCTGCGCCAGCGCGTCGGTCGGCAGCCGGGCCACGTCCTGTCCGGCCAGCCAGTAGCGCCCGCGGGTGGGCGCGTCCAGGCAGCCGAGCAGATTCATGAAGGTCGATTTGCCAGACCCGGACGGCCCCATGATGGCGACGAACTCTCCGGCCCCGATCTCCAGGTTCACGCCGTGCAGCGCCGGGTATGGCCCGGCCGCAGTCGGGTAGTCCTTGGCCAGGTCCTCGACCCGGATCAGCGCCGCCGTCATCAGAACATCCTCATGCGCATCGGTCGCTGCGTACCGGGGGCGGCGGTGGCGTTGCGATCGGCCACGATCACCGCGTCACCCTGGCCCAGATCCTCCGACTCGACCTCCGTATAGCGCCCGTCGCTGCGCCCGGTGCGCACCAGAACCGCATCGGGATGTCCGTCCCGCAACCGGTAGACACGGGGCGAGCGCACGCCCGGACCGGAACCGCGGTCCGCCCGCGCGTCCTGAGGCCGGAATCGCAGCGCGCTGTTGGGCACCCGCAACACGTCGGTGCTGCGGCTGAGAATGACGTTGACGTAGGCGGTCATTCCGGGCAGCAGAGACAGGTCCGGGTTGTCCACGTCCACCACCACGTCGTAGGTCACCACGTTCTGGTTGATCGTGGGGTTGAGACGCACCTGGCGCACCACGCCCTTGAACTCGCGCCCGGGAAAGGCATCGACGGTGAAGCTCGCCATCATCCCTGGGCGCACGCGACCGATATCGGCTTCGGCAAAGGTAGTGTGGATGAGCATGTGCCGCAGGTCACCGGCGAGCTTGAACAACTCCGGCGTCTGGAAGCTCGCCGCCACCGTCTGGCCCAGCTCCACCGTGCGCGCCACCACCACACCGGAAATCGGCGAGCGGATCACCGAATTGCGCAGGTCGACCTCCGCATCGGCAACCTGCGCGCGCGCCTGCTCGACCTGCGCCTGGGCCGACTTGAGTGTCTGGCGCGCCTGATCCAGATCCTGACGCGCGATGTAGCCCTTGTCGAACAGCTCGCCCGAACGCCGCGCGTTCGCCTGCGCCAGTTCAACGCTGGCCTGGGCCGACGCCAGCGCGGCGCGGGTCTGGCGAACGCGTGCCTGATAGGCCGCGGGGTCGAGTTCCACCAGCACCTGGTCTGCCTGCACGGAATCGTTGAAGTCGGCGTGCACGGCCACCGCGGTACCCGAGACCTGGGTGCCGACGCTGACCAGCACCACCGGGTCCAGCGTGCCGTTGGCGGAGACGGTCTCGGCGATGTCACCGCGATCAACCGTTTCGGTCAGGTACTCCGACACCGGCTGCTGGCGCCACTGCAGCACGGCGTATCCGGCGGCGGCCACCACCGCCACCAGCCCGATCACCCACAGCGCGCTGTGCACCCCCCTGCGCGCGATCATGGCTGCGCTCCATCACGCGCCTGGCCGACGGTGAAACCGCCTGGCTCGGCGCCGGCATCCAGGGTGCCCACGGCCTGCGCCAGCCGCGTGCGGGCAGACGCCCAGTCGGTGCGGGACTGCAGCAGCTGGCGACGGGCATCGGCCGCGCTGCTCTGCGCGTCGAGCAGATCCAGGATGGTGCCGACGCCCGCTTCGTAACGGCCGCGCGCCACCGACT
Organism: Panacagrimonas sp.; assembly: GCA_021773655.1. GTDB lineage: Bacteria > Pseudomonadota > Gammaproteobacteria > Nevskiales > Nevskiaceae > Panacagrimonas. Next base: position 6,831 of record JAJFJX010000301.1, on the reverse strand, counting down.
CGGATTCCTGCGCCGCCTGCACCAGCGCGCGCGCCGTGAACACCGACTGCGTCTGGGTCTGCAGCTCGCTGTGCGCCTGATAGACCTCCAGGCTGACCTGGTTGCTCAGGCGCTGAAGTTCGGCCTTGCTGGATTCGAGTTGCGCCTCGGCCGAGCGCACACGATAGGTATCGGCATACCCGGTGAATACCGGAATCGACACCGACAACCCCACCGAGGCGCTGTCGGCTTCGCGGTCGCCACGCCAGGAATAACTCTGCGAGGCCTGTGCCGAAAGCCGCGGCCGGCCCTGTGCCCGCGCCGCGTCCACGTCACGCTCGGCGGCCTGCAGGCTGGCCGTGGCGGCTGCCAGGTCCGGACGTGCCTGCGCGGCGCGATCCACCAGGCCGTCCAGCTGCTCGATGAAGTCCTCCTGCGGACCCACTTCCGGTGCAGGTGCCAGCTCGAAACCCTGCTGGGCGGGCAGGCCCATGACGTTTGCCAGGCTGCCCAGGGCGGTGCGCAGTGCGCCCCGGGCCCGCACCCGCGTCAGCTCGGCCTGCGCCAGCGCGGTCTGCGCCTGCAGCCGGTCCGCGCGTGTCGCGGTGCCGATCTGCTCGCGCGCACTGGCCGCTTCCAGGCTGGACCGGGCGGCCCGCTCGGCCTCGGTCGCCGCATCCACGCTGCCGGCGGCAGCGACCCAGTCGTAGTAGCGGGTCACCGCATCCAGATAGACCCGCTGCAAAGTCGCGTTGCGGGTATGACGTGCAGCATCGAGCAGGGCACGCGCAGCATCCAGCGCGGCGCCCCTCGCACCGAAATCGAACAGCAGGTAACTCAGCGTGATCGACGCCGAAGCGCGCGTGGTGTCGTTCGACGAACTGCTGGAGGTAAACCCGCCGCCGCCGACGCTGCCGGCGCCGAAGGTCGAGGTGCTGTCGCCGCCAAGATCCTCGGTGATCGAGCCGGATGCCGACAGATCGGGCAGATAGGCCGACCGCGCACTTCCCACCGCCGCTGCGCGGGTGCGTGCGGCCGCCCAGCTCAGCGCGGTCTGAGGATTTCGGCACAGGGCGGTATCGACCACGTCGGCCAGATGCAGCGGTCGGGAAGGCAGCGTCTCCGGACACGGCCGACCGGTTTCCTGCAGCGACGGGATCGCCGCCAGATCACCGAATGGATCCCGCAGGTCCATCGCCGTCACGGTCACCGGCATCGCCGCCAACAACCACCAGAGCCACTGCAACGGTCTGTGCACGTCGGTATCCATCGCCTGTATTGAACGGCTCGTGGACCGACGTTGTAGCCGGTTCGTTCGGGCATGAGGGGATTCGTTACACATCTTTGCAGCAACCTGAGCTACCGCGCGCCACGTTTCCCGGTCCGGACTTCCAGGACCGCCGCAGGCCGAGCCGGAATCCGGTCCCGAGCTCCGGTCGGCACACCGACACCGGAAACATTCGCCACCCTCGCTGCTGGATCCCGGATACGCCCGCGGCGCCCCTGAAAGACGGGCGATAGAGACGACACCAGGAATCACCCCAACGTCATAACGGACGGCCGCCCATGCCCCCACTACGTCATTCCGGACGGCCGCAGGCCGAGCCGGAATCCAGGCCAGGGGTCCGGTCAGGTCTCCAACATTGAATAACTTTCCCACCGCGCCACTGGATCCCGGATTCGCCCGCGGCGCCCCTGAAAGACGGGCGACAGGGGACTGGCGCCCTGGAATGGCGGGCAATAACCAACCGGCGTTCGGGAAACGGGAAAAATGCACGCCCGAAACGCAAAACCCCGGGGGCCTGCCTGATGGCAGAACCCCCGGGGTCTATTGCTGCATGCCGCGCGTGGCGGCGCTGATCAATCCACTCAACCGCGGTCGTGAACCCCTCAGTTGCCCGGTGCGCGGTCCCGCGTACGGACTTCCGCACGGCGGTTCTGGGCACGACCGGCGTCGGTCTCGTTGGTCGCGACCGGACGGGTCTCGCCGTAGGAGTTGGCCGAGACGCGCGAAGCGGCGATGCCCTTGCGTACCAGATACTCCTTGACCGCCAAGGCGCGGCGCTCGGACAGCGCCTGGTTGTAGGCATCGGTGCCGCGACTGTCGGTGTGTCCGGAGACATCCACTTCCAGGTTCGGATACCGCTCGATCAGCTGATTGATGACCGGTGTGGCCGCATCCAGGATCTGGCGCGCACGGGCGGTGAGCTCGGCACGATCATAGGGGAACAGCACGTGCTCGAACTGGCGCTCGGCAGCCAGCGCGGCCGGCTTGTCGGGCAGCGGGCAGCCGTTTTCGTCGACCTGCGTCCCGGCCGGAGTGCTCGGGCAGTTGTCCTTGTCATCCGGCACGCCGTCGCCATCGGTATCCAACACCTGCGCGACCGGCTCGGGTGCCACCACCGGCGCTTGCACCGCACGCGCGGAACCGAAGGGCAGCACCAGACCAACGGTGACGATGTGGTCGCCGAAATCCTCGGGGCTCAGGTCAACGGTGTGCCGGTAACGGTAATCACCCCGCAGGCCCACGGTGAAGGAGTCGAACAGGCGCCCGTAGCGGATGAAGCCCAGACCGGCGTTGACGAAACCGTCTTCTGATTCGTCACCGGTGACCGTGTTCTCCGTGTTGATGGCACCGAAACCGGTGGCGATGTACGGACTCCAGGTCGGGTGATCATTGAGGTAGACCAGCGCCTCCAGGCGCGCGCCCAGATCCTCGTAACCATTGATATCGGAGTCGAAATCAGTGCCGAACCCGCCAAACTCCAGGCCCAGGTAGCGGCCGAGTCGCTGGCCGACCTGCACGTTGAAGTGGACCCCGTCGTCCGAATCGCGCGCCGAATCGGCAATCGCGATGCCTCCGTTGACGGACACATAGGGTCGCGTCTCGTATCCCTGAACGACTGGAGCCGCCAGTGCGGCCGACGCCGCCACCGCAACCACTCCCCAAATCTTCTTCATGATGTCTTGGCCTCTTGGTTTGGAACCTGAATCTGTCGGTTTAGCCGCAGCATCCAGTATAGCCTGCAAATTCGCGGGATTACCGCACCTTGATACAACCATTTCTGTTCTGGACCGCTGGCGCCCTGGCGACCCGCTGCGGTGTGCAAGCTCACGCAGCGGACCGCCCCGGCGACATCTGCAACAAGCCCAAACCGTGCCACAGTTCAGATGACAGGGCATCGACGACCGCAGAAACGGGTTGTTCCCCGAAGGCGGTGCGCCCTGCCTGCTCATGCAGCCCGTGGCCCGCTTGAACCCATACCGCGTCAGGCTACACGCCACTTCCTGAACACAAGCCGAGCCAGGCGGGCCGGGTGCTTGCCCCGGCCCGCTCGCCGCCGGGCCGCAGACGTCAGTGCTGTGTGGCGGTTTCGGCCGCCTTGGCCGCGGCGCGGCGCCTGTGACGGGCCAGTTCCACCAGCGCCGGCAGGTTCTGCTCGGACAGCAGCATCAGGTGCGCCAGCGCCACGGCGCCAGCCTTGCGCAACTTCAGGTAAGCCTCGTCGGCCAGTTCGTTGAGCGCCTTTTCGTCGACGTGGAACAGGCCCTCCAGGGTCTGCTTCCGGTCACCGGCCTGCAGTGCCAGCTTCCAGGGCACGATCACGCCCGACGCGGCCAGCGCCGCCACAGCTCGCTCGGTCTTGGCGTTGCTCTGCTCCATCTGCAGCAGGAAATCGAGCATCTTCCTGATCTCGGGCGAAGGCTCACCCTGTTCGTCGAAGATCGGGCTGCCTTCGTCCCCGTCGACAATCACGTCGTTCTGCGACTGCACGCACAGCACGCGCTTGGCGGGATCTTCCTCCCCAGCCGGACGCGCCAGCAGGAACGGATAGGAACGCAGAGTGGCCGGCGTGTAGCGGCCGATCCATTTGCCGTCCTTGTCCATGAGCAGGTTCTCGTTGGGCGCCAGTCCCAGCACCGCGGTCGGCACGAAGGACTCGCCGCGCTGCATGAAAGCCAGCGGCAGCACCATCGCCGCCCGCGGCAATTCGTCGGCCAGCAGGCCCACCGCATTGGACTTGGCGGCAAAACTAAGATTGGTGCTGCGCTTCCAGCGCTTGTTGCCGTGAACCTCGCGGGACAGGGCCTGAATCGTGTTGGTCATGTACGGGAACTCGAATGAGGTGAGCGAATGAATTTTTGAAACGAGGATGGGCGGATCGGTGGCACCGCCGAATCGCCCTCGGGGAGTCGTCAGCCGCAGCCGGCGCGGCAGGACATTGGCCTGGCTCGCAGTGCCGTTCAAATCCGCTGCAGAATGGCGCGATCCAGTCCATCCCGGCCGCGCGGCGCGGTCCAGCACGCCATTGTACCCGAGTGGCCCAGGCGCTCGTTCGCCCCGACCGACTTGCGCCGTTGCCCTGAGTCCCATCAATCCTGTGCGCCACTGGCGTTCCCGGAATCCGCCGGCAAGGCCGGCCGTCACGCCATGGTTTGCTGGCGAATGCGTCGGGAGAAAGCAACTCGACCGGGCACTTGAATCCGAGCGACTCGCGAAGTCGAGTATCGAATTGGTGAGCGAGGTGCTCAATTCTTCTTGCGAGAACGGGCTCTGTTTCTGCTTGCAGGTGGCCGGCATCGACCGAAAAACCGGCCGGCCGCGTCCTGTCGCCAAGCGCGATCCAGGCGCACCGCTGTGCGCTCCAAGCCGGCCATCCTCCCGATTCAATCGCTGGTCGCCGCGCCATCGATGGCCGCAGTCCATCAGCCTTAGCTTAGATATCGTCATAACCGGGTTGCGTCGAAAAGCGCTCGCCCGGGCACGCGGTCAGCCTCCGCGTGCTGCGATCCCACTCAACAGAAGTTTGGTTTCGGGCCGATGGATACAACACTTACAAGCTTCATCAACCAGGTTTCTGACGTGGACGACCTCGAGCAGCTCACCAGGCCGATGCTCGAGTTCCTGGAGTCGCTGACCGGACTGGAATCCACTTACCTGACGACGATTGATCGCTCCGCCGGTCTCCAGAGAATTCTGTACTCGCGCAACTCCGCGCAGATGATTATTCCGGAAGGTCTGGAAGTCCCCTGGGGCGACACCCTGTGCAAGCGCGCCATGGAAGAAGGACGCCCCTATACCGATAACGTCTCGACCTGCTGGGGAGACTCCGAAGCCGCGCGGGCTCTGGGCATCCGAACCTATCTCAGCCAGCCGGTGCTGCGGATCGACGGCCAAGTGTTCGGCACGCTGTGCGCCGCCGGCGCAGATAGCGTGCCGCTAAAGCCGGACACGCTCGACATCCTGGCGCGATTCGCCGGCATGCTCTCCCTGCAGGTGGAGCGCGAGATCGCGCTGCGGCGCATGCGGGTCGAAAATGCTGCACTCACCGAACAGACCCTGTGCGACCAGCTGACCGGGCTGGCGAACCGCAGGGGCATGGAACACGGGCTGACTCGCCTCAAGGCACAGTGCCAGCGGAACAATCAGCGCATTGCCATTGCTTTCATAGACCTGGATGGTTTCAAACAGATCAACGACACGCACGGACATGAAGCGGGGGACCGCTTCCTGGTCCACATCGCGCGCAAGCTGGTGTCCGTCGTACGTGGCGGCGATATCGTGGCGCGGATCGGAGGCGACGAGTTCATCGTGCTCGCAGAAGGTGGCCCCGCAGAACAGCTCCAAAACCGCCTGGCCGAAGCCACCTCAGGAGCATTCGCCACCGACCAGATCGCGTTCGACTACCCCGGTGCGAGTGTCGGCGCCATCGATGCGTCCGCCGACGAATGCAACTTCGACGTGGCCCTCAAGCAGGCCGACAGGGCAATGTACGAGGTCAAGAAAGCACGAAAGACAAAAGCCGGACAGGGCGAAGCGAGGCAGTAAGTCAGGACAGGCCGGGAGTCATTGCGCTTCAATCCGGCCTGTGGACTACGGGCTTATGACTACTTGTTCAAAACTTTGAATGGACGGGGAACAACCACAACTGCCCGTCACTTGCCCTACTCCACCGTCACGCTCTTGGCGAGATTGCGCGGCTGGTCGACGTCGGTACCGCGGATCAGGGCGACGTGGTAAGCCAGCAGTTGCAGCGGGATGGTGTAGACCAGCGGGGCCTGGATCGGCTCGATGTGCTCGGGCATCAGCAGCACCTCGACGCCGTCCTCCGATTCGAAGCCGGTGTCGGGATCGGCGAACACGAACAGCTTGCCGCCACGTGCGCGCACTTCCTGCAGGTTGGATTTGAGCTTTTCCAGCAGGGCATTGTTGGGTGCCACTGCGATCACCGGCATGTCGTCGTCCACCAGCGCCAGCGGACCATGCTTGAGCTCGCCCGCGGCGTAGGCCTCGGCGTGGATGTAGGAGATTTCCTTGAGCTTGAGTGCGCCCTCCATTGCCACCGGGAAGGTCGGACCGCGGCCGAGGAACAGCGCGTGATGCTTGTCGGCGAAATACCCCGCCCAGCGTCGGATTTGCGGTTCCAGTTCCAGCGTCTTTTCCACCATCAGCGGCACGTGCGCGATCTGCCGCACATAGGCCGCCTCCATGCCGCGGCTCAGGCCGTTGTGGCGCGCCAGGGCGATGCCGAGGATGCCCAGCGCCGCGAGCTGGGTGGTGAAGGCCTTGGTCGAGGCCACGCCGATCTCCGGGCCGGCGCGCGTCATCAGCACCATCTCGGCCTCGCGTACCAGCGAGGATTCGGGCACGTTGCAGATCGCGCAGGTGGCCAGATACCCCAGCTTCTTGCCATAGCGCAGCGCAGCCAGCGTGTCGGCGGTCTCTCCGGACTGCGAGATGCAGATCAGCAGGGTGCGCGGCGGCACCACCGGGTTGCGGTAGCGGAACTCGCTCGCCACTTCCACGGTGCAGGGCAGGCGCGCGCCCTGTTCGATGTAGTAGCGCGCGAT
>JAJFJX010000031.1 GCA_021773655.1 Panacagrimonas sp. | reverse complement strand
ATTACAAGGACGAATCCTTCATCGGGCAGTTCCTGTCCCCCCGCCTGATGCGCGAATTCCACCTTTTCGCCATTGCCGATCACGAGGACGACGGCCACCTGACGGTGGACAGCATCCACAACGAGCAGGGCTATCGACGTCTGCGCCGCCTGTTTGCCGGGCAGTACAACCGCGACTGGCTGGTGCCGGATATCCAGGTCACGCGCTATGACCGTCGCGGTGATCGCTCGCTGACACTGCAGCACCGCCGGCACCGCAATCGCCCGCTGGCCGCCGAAGCCGAAGAAGTGCTCAAGCACTTGGCACGGCTGTGGGGTTTCGCGGTGCGCCTGGAAACGGTCGGCGACCAGGACCAACTCGTGGGCGTGCGCGAATTTCGCCACGCGGCCTGATTCCGGCCTAGTGGCGTCCCGGTCAACCGAGACGCTGGCGCAGCAGGTCCAGTTCGGAATTGAACTCGCACAGGTTCTGCGGCCATCGTGCGCTGATCGCCCCCAGCACCCGCGCGTAGCCATTCGATGCACTGCCGCCGACGAACAGCGGCAGGCCAGGCGGCAAGGCCCCGCGTAGTTTCGTCAGTTGTCCCTCGATGCGCGGATCATCCGCCGGATAGCACAGGCTCAGCGCGACCGCGCGCGCATTGCGCACTTCGACCGCGTGCTGGATTTCCTCGGCGGGCAGGCTGGAGCCGGCGTACACCACTTCCCACCCCGCCCGCATGGCCGTGATCGCCACCATCAACGCGCCCAGTTCGTGATGCTGACCGAACGGCGTGGTCACCACGATGCAGGGTCCCGACGGCGCCACGCTGCTGCTGGTCATCAGGTCGCCCAGAAACGTGCGCAGGTGCGCCGAAGCAAAATGCTCATGGGCCACCCGCATGCGACCGTCTCGCCAGCGCAAACCGATCTCGTTCATCAATGGATCGACGAAATCCTCGAACAGCGCCGGCACCGTCAACGTTCGGGTGGCCTGCAGCAGTGACTGCAGGAACGCCTGCGAGTCCAGCGCCATGGCGGCGTTGATTGCTGCCTCCACCAGTCGCAGGCGCGTCAGAGGAATCCGCGGCGTGGCCTCCAGGCCCGGCAGCGTGTCCCGGCCGACCAGGGCGTGGAGCTCTTCCATCGGCAGATTCGCCACTTCGCTGATGCGATGACCGAGCTGCACGGCCTGACGCAACAGAACCAGGCGTTGCACCTCCCAGTCCGAGTACAGGCGGCGGGCGGTGGCCGAACGGTTGGGGGAAATCGCCTGGTAGCGCCGCTCCCAGGCACGGATGACGTGAGCGGTCAGGCCGGAGCGTCGCGCCGCCACGTTGATCGGACAGCGCGGGCTCTGGTGCTGTGCAGCCGTGAGTCTGGACATGGGGTTCTCCTGCGCAAGGACGGATGCTCCGGACCTCACTGTAATGCTGTCAAAGAGATTGACCTTGTTTGTCTAATATTTTTCTAGACAGTATAAATTTTATTAGACAGCCTGGACGCGAAAGTCAGATCGACAAAACCGTCGGGCCCGCCCGACACTGGACGCTCCGGCACCGTGCGGATACCGTGGCCGACTGCCCCGAGCCAGGTCCGACCATGCCCGAATCCGGCGCCGAACTGCGCGTCAAACGCCTGCGTGCCGCGCTTGAAAGCGGACGCCTTGCACCGGTTCAGCGCCTGCTGAGCTCGCTCAATCCGGCCGAGGTCGCCTCACTGCTGGCCTCGCTGCCGACCCGCGAGCGCAACCTGGTCTGGGACATGGTCGACGCCGCCGACAACGGCGAGGTGCTGCTGCACCTGCCCGAGGAGGTGCGCGACGAGCTGATCCAGCAGATGGACACCGCCGAACTGGTGGCGGCCGCCGAGGACATGGAAATCGACGATCTGGCCGATTTCCTCGACTCCCTGCCGGAAACCGTCACCCGGCAGGTCATGCGGGCGTTGTCGGACGCTGACCGTGCGCGCCTGGAAACGGTGATGGTGCACGACCCCGCCACCGCCGGCGGTCTGATGAACACCGACACCGTCACGGTCCGCCCGGACGTGGCCCTGGAGGTGGTCATGCGCTACCTGCGCAAGCGCAGCGAGCTGCCGCTGCACACCGACGCCCTGTTCGTGGTGGACCGCTACGGGGTCTATCTGGGCACCCTGTCGCTGGAGCGCATCCTCACCTCCGATCCCGAACAGCTCGTGCAGAAAGTGATGGACCGCGAACTCGAAGCCCTGCCGGTGAGCCTGCCGGCGCGCGAGGTCGCCCGACGCTTCCAGACCTCGGATCTGGTCTCCGCCCCGGTGGTGGACGACCAGCATCATCGCCTGGTGGGTCGCATCACCGTTGATGACGTGGTCGACGTGATCCGCGCCGAGGCCGAACGCAACCTGCTGTCGATGGCCGGCCTGGACGACCTGGAGGATCTGTTTGCGCCGGTACTGCGCGCCACCCGCCGCCGCGCGGTCTGGCTGGGTCTGAACCTGTGCACCGCGTTTCTGGCCGCACGGGTGGTGGGGATGTTCGAGGCCACGCTGGAGCAGATCATCGCGCTGGCAATCCTGATGCCGATCGTCGCCAGCATGGGCGGCATCGCCGCCAACCAGATCGTGGCGCTGATGGTGCGCGGCATCGCCCTGGGCCAGGTCGGATCCGGCAATACGGGCGCCCTGCTGCGCAAGGAGCTGGCGGTAGCCCTGTTCAACGGCCTTTTGTGGGGCGCCACCGTGGCCGCCGTCACCTGGTGGTGGTTCGACTCACCGATGCTGGCGCTGGTGATCGGCCTGGCCCTGTTGCTCAACCTGCTACTGGCGGCCACCGCCGGACTGCTGGTGCCGCTGGGCCTGCGCCGCCTTGGCGCCGACCCCGCACTAGCCGGCTCGATGGTGGTGACCACCATCACTGACGTCATGGGATTCTTCCTGTTCCTCGGCCTGGGAACACTGATTCTGCTGTAGTCGATAACCGCAGCCCACCGAGCAAGTGGCCCTGCGTTTCAGCCAGTTGCCGCCAGTTTCCGGGATTATCGGGCGACTGAAGCCCGGCGAACGATTTCTACCGGCACGAACGGACTTGCGAGAGGGCCGCAGGCGACGGCGGGGTCAGGGGGGTCAGCGACCGCCACCCTGATCGCCTCCAGACTTGTCGGTCTGTTCGTTGCAGTCCCCGCACCGGCCCTGCACCTCGGTGACCTGGCGCTTGAGCACGAAGCCGTGGGAACTGGCGGTCTGTGCGATCAGGCCATCCACCGCAGGCGCCCGCACCTCTTCGGCACCGCCACAGTCGGTACACACCAGGTAAAGGACCTGATGGTGATGGTCTGCGGGATGATCGCAGGCCATGAACGCGTGCGTGGACTCGAGCCGGTGCGCCAGTCCCTGCTGCACCAGGAACTCCAGCGGTCGATAGACGGTGGGCGGCGCCAGGGGCTTGTCGAGGCGGCTCTGCAAGCGCTGCAGGAGTTCGTAGGCACTGAGCGGCTGGCCTGCTTCGAGCAGTTCGGCATAGGCGGCACGACGGATCTCGGTCAGGCGCTCCCCGCGCTGCGCGCACATCGCCTCGGCCGCCGCCAGCGCCTTGCGCATGGCGCTGCGGGTGCGCGGAGGTGTTGACGGTGCGGGAGGCTTGCGTGGCATGGCCGGAAGGATGCGGGATCAGGCGCCGGGGGGAAAGCTCAGCCCGGCACCAGGCGGGCGTCACGCAGGCGATAGATCACCCCGTTGTCACTGCTGGGCAGGGTCTCGAAGCGACCTTCGAGGATGATCGGGTCCCAACTCGCCTCGATGCCGGTATCGGAGAATACCTCCACTGCCCCGGCCGGCCCGCCGGGAACATGGAAGAAGCAGTTGGGCGGGTTGGACGTCAGCAGAAAGCGCTTCTGCTTCTGCTCGGCCTCCAGCGGCATCATGAAGCCGGCCAGGCGCACCGACTGCCGGTGATGCTGCGCGATCGCGGCGGGGAACTGTGCGGTGAGCGTGTCTTCGGTGTAGCGCACGGTGGCACCGAGCAACTGCTCCCAGGGCAGCGCGCCTTCGATCCCTTCCAGGCTCGGATAGCCGGCCGCAGCCAGGCTGATGACGTTGAGGACCACGCTCTGGCGCACCGGACCCAGGGTGATGGTCAGCTCATCGGCCCCCATGCGGCCGGCCTGCACCCCGAATTCGACCATGCCGCTGTCGTCCGATGGTGCCTCCAGTCCTGCCGAGGACACCTCGGTGATACGGCTGCTGCCTTCGATCCGCCATGTCGGGCGGGCACCGGACACCGGATTGCCGGCCGCGGTCTCGACCTTGACCGCCAGGTAGGCCAGTTCGCCCTCGAGCAGATCCACCACGTGCTGGCGATCAGCATTGTCGTATCCACGCTCGGAAAGGACGCGCAGGTTCAGGTCCGTACCTGCCTGCTTGATCGTCACTGGCGGCTTGACCTCGACCTCGGGGAAGTCCTCGGCTGGCGGGCCCATCTCCGGTGTGGCGTACGGGGTGCCTTCAAAGGCGTCGAGCGGCGCTTCCAATTCCATCTCGGCGCCGCTGAGTCCTGCAACTGCAGGCATCGAAGGCGGACCCGCTGCGCTCCTGTCCGACGCAGCACCGCTTTGCAGCGGTGCCGCCGCGCGCGCGGACTCTGCCGGCTCCGGCTGCTGGCAGGCACACAACACTCCGATCAGCAGAACACCCGCGCACAAGCTTCTGACGAAATCCGGCATCTCAACCCTCGGACAAGGTGCGGGCCACATCGACCCGGTAGGCCTGCCAGGCCGGCAGCGCGGCGGCGATCAGACCGATCCCGAGCAGTCCGGCCAGCAACTGCGCTTCCTGCAGCAGCCAGACCGCCCCGGTCAGGCGCACGCCGCGTGCCTGGGCCAGCCACTGGCCCAGCATCTCGACCAGTCCGTGCGCCAGCCCGAACCCGAGCGCCGCGCCTGCGGCGCTGATCATGAGGCCTTCGAGCAGCAGTCCGCAGAGAAGTTCGCCGCGCGTGGCACCCAGGCAGCGCAGCATCGCCAGATCGTGCTGGCGGGCCTTGAGTGCCCCGTACAGGGTGGCGAACAGGCTCAGACCGGCGGTGGCGATCAGCACACCGGCAAAGGCGCGCAGTCCGTCCAGACCCAGGCCGACCAGACCCAGCAAGCGGGTCAGCTCGTAGGCCGGAGAAGCGGCCTGCAGGCTGGACTGTGCGTTGATCTGCCGCGGCAGGGTTGTGGCAGCCAGCGGCGTGGCGTAGCGAATCAGCAAAGCCGTGATCTGCTGCCCGCTGCCGGTCTGCACATGCACGGCCTGTGGCATCGGGGCCGAAGCGTCGACCCGATCCTCTCCGTGGTCATGCTCGTGGTCCTGTTCCTGCTCATGGCCCTGTTCATGGCCCTGTTCATGGCCAGGAACCGGACCGATGGGACCTAGGCCCGGCGTTCGGCCGGTGTCCTCCACCGCACTCGCCGGCCTTGTGTGCGAGAGGTGCGGCGCGTGCAGATTCCACACGCTGTCCAGTGAGGTCAGGACCAGGCGATCCAGCACCGTGCCGGTGGGTCCAAGCACGCCGACCACCCGATACGGGCGCTGGCCATGCGCGTGACCGCCGGCGCCCAGCCCGTGGACGCCAGCGAAGCCGTCGCCCACGCCCATGCCCGTGCCACGGGCCACGGCCGCTCCGATCACGGCCTCTGCAGGCGCCTGCCAGACCCGGCCCTGCGCCGGTGCGGCCCGGTACAGCTCCAGGTAGGCGGGCGTGGTGCCGACGATGCGAAAGCCGCGCACGCTGTCCCCCAGGGCGAGCGGCACCGCGTCTGCCACGCGCGCGTCACCTGCCCAGCGCAGCGCCTCGTCGTAGTCGATGTTCCCGGTCGGCACGTCGGCGTGATAGACGCTGGACAGCACCAGCTGCACCGGACTGCCCTTGGCTCCGAGCACCAGATCCACGCCACGGGCCTCGCGCGCCAGCGTGGTGCCGATCTGGTGCCCGACCAGCAGCAGCAGCACGATGCTGGCTGTGCCCAGGGCCATCAGGATCACGTTGAGTGTGCTGCCCAGCGGGGCTGCTCGCAGATGGGCCCAGGCCAGTCCTGCGAGCCTCACCGCAGGCCATCCAGATCGACCTGATCGTCCAGGAGGCCGCTGACGCGCCTGTCGTGAGTCACCAGCAACAGGGCCGTCCCGTGCGCGCGCGTCCGTTGCACCAGAAGTTCGAGCACCCGCGCCGCGTTGGCATCGTCCAGACTGGAGGTGGGTTCATCGGCCAGCAGCAGCGCCGGGGCGTGGACCAGCGCCCGCGCGATGGCCACTCGCTGGGCCTGGCCGCGACTGAGCCGGGCCGGACGCGATGCCGCCAGATCCTCGACACCCAGTTCGGCCAGGCTGCGGCGCACCGCCGAGGCATCACACGGCACCCGCGCCAGCCGCTGGGCCAGCAGGAGGTTGTCGATCACGCTCAGGGCCGACAGCAGGTGCAGCCGTTGCAGCACGATACCGAGGTGACGACCACGAAAGCGATCCAGCTCGGCATCTCCCAGCACCGTCAGATCATGACCGGCAACAACCACCCGGCCGGCCTGCGGACGCAACAGGCCGGCCACCAGATGCAGCAGCGTCGACTTGCCGCAACCCGAAGGACCGATCAGCGCGCAACTGCGACCCGCTGACACGCTCAGCGCCGGCAAGTCGACCACCGGGCGGGCGTCGTAGCCGAAGCGCAGGTCTGATATCTGCAGTGTGGTCTGCCCCATGTTGGCCATCGTTGATGTTCTGTTATAAATTAACAGAATGAAGAACTCATCCTCGCCCGTGCACGCCCCCGCCAGCCGCTACCGCCCGGTGTGGGACCGCGTCGGAATCGTGGTAACCGCGGTGTGCGCAGTGCACTGTCTGACCCTGCCCCTGCTGCTGCCGGTGCTGGCAGCAACCGACCTGTCGATACTGTCGCACCACGATTTCGAATGGGCGGTGCTGATCCTGACCTTCGTGCTTGCCGCGGTGGTCCTGACCCACGGCTACCGACACCATCATCGTCGCATGTTGCCGCTGATCCTGGCCGCGATCGGCGCCGTGATCTGCCTGCTGCGCCACGAAGTCGGCACAGCGCTGGAACCACTGGTGCTGGGGCTGGGCGCCGGACTGATGGTGGTGGCCCATGGCCTGAACCTGAAGTGGTCGCGCCACTTCGCCGCCCTGGGTGCGGGTGCCGACCCGGAACCGGCCCGCTCTGCCGCACGCCTCTGAGCCCCGGGAGTCGCGGGCCCATCGCTTCACCGGGCAAACACCCGGCAGCGCCTCCGATGCGGGCTCACAAGCCCGCGGCAATCTCCTTCATCGGAATCGACTCGTCGGCGATCCGTGCCGGCTCGATTCTGGCCCGCGCCGCGACCAGCTTCTTGGCCAGCATGAATTCCAGCGGACGGCTGACCGCATCGACGGCGATCAGCACCCCGTCGCGCAGGTAGAACGCGCTGAAACTGCGTTGCGCCGGGTCGCCGCGCAACACGCACTGATCGTAGCCGGCGGACATGCCGACCATCTGCAGCTTGAGCTCATACTGGTCCGACCAGAACCACGGCACGTTGGCATAGGCGGTCGCCTTGCCGAGCAGGTTGTGGGCCACCGAGCGACCCTGCTCCATCGCGTTCTGCACCGACTCCAGCCGGATGTGGCGCCCGAAAAAGGCACTGGGATGACTGGTGCAATCGCCGGCGGCATGAATATCGGGGTCGGAAGTACGCGTGTACTGGTCGACCACGATGCCGTTATCCACTGTCAGGCCCGCGTCCGCTGCCAGCTCGACGTTGGGGACGATGCCGATGCCGACCACCACCAGGTCGGCATCCAGCACCCCGGTGCCGGCCAGATTCACCTGCAGACTGCCGTCGGCCTGCGCCTCGAACCCTGCCAGCTGCACGCCGGTGCGCAGATCCACGCCGGCTTCGCGGTGCACGCGCTCGTAGAACGCCGACATCTCCGGTGCGGTGACACGCTGCAGTACGCGCGGCATGGATTCGAGCACGGTCACCTTCAGGCCGGCCTTGGCCGCGACTGCCGCCACCTCGAGTCCGATATAGCC
>JAJFJX010000004.1 GCA_021773655.1 Panacagrimonas sp. | reverse complement strand
TGCGCGATGCCGTGGTGACCCTGTCCGCAGCGCGGCAGAAATACCAGTGTCAGAGCTGCGGAATGAAGCCCGCGCAGCTGTTCTGGCATTGCCCGAGCTGCAGGCAGTGGGGCACGGTGTTTCCGCTCGATGATCGGCTGGAAGTTCGCCACAGCCCGATGCCCTGAGCCGCAGGCCCCGGCGGCCAGGTGCCATTCGGCGGCCGCAAGGCCAGCGGGCACGTGCCGTGAGGTTCTCACCCGCGGCCAGTGCGCCGGCGGCGGCGCCTATTTTTCTGCCTGAGCGTCGTCGCCGCGGCCGAACGGCTTGAGTGCCATCAACAGCAACGGCAGCAGGGTCAGGTTGGCGGCCAGCGCCAGGATCATGGCGATGCCGGTGAACAGGCCGAAGTAGATGGTCGGGATGAAGTTGGACAGCACCAGGATGGAGAAGCCCAGCGTCACCACGACCGTGGTGTAGAACATCGCACGGCCGACACTGGCGTGGGTGCGCAGCACGGCGGCGCGATAATCGCCATCGGAGGACACCTCTTCCTTGTAACGGTGGGTGTAGTGGATGGTGTCGTGCACGCCGATGCCGATGGTGATGGCGGCGATGGTGATGGTCATCACGTCCAGCGGGATGCCCAGCCAGCCCATGATGCCCAGGATCATGCCGGCAGCCACCAGCGTCGGTGCCACGCCCACCAGCGCCATCTTCGGCGAACCGAACAGCAGCAGGAACATCAGAGAGATGGCCGCGAACACCACGCCCAGGGTCGAGGCCTGGGACTGGAACAGGCTCTGGATCACGTTGTTGTAGAGCACCAGCAGGCCCGAGAGGTGCACCTGCTGCGGTTCCAGGTCGAACTTGTGCACCAGGTCATGGCGGATCTTCTCCAGCAGATCGTCGCGCAGCAGGTTGGGGTAGGAGTCGATCACGCGTACGGAGATGCGGACCTGATTGCCGTCCTCGCGCATGTACGGTCCCAGCAGTTCTTTCTTGAGTGTCTCGGGCAGCATGCGATGCATCACCGCCAGGAAGAAGTCTCCCAGCGGCTCGTCGTTGTTGACCATCTGGGCCACCTGCATGCTGGTGCCCAGGCTAAGGATCTTGCCGGTCTCTGGCAGGGAACGGAGGTATTCGTCGATCTCCTGCAACTGCGCGATCTGGCGTGAGTTGAACCAGTAGCTTTCGGCGGACAGACCGCCACTGCGCGACATGGCGAAGTCTTCTTCGGCAGCGTATTCGGCATCTTCGGCCTGTTCGTCGAAAAACCACTGCGGCGGGTCGAGCACGATGTCCAGCGGCGTGGTGCCGCCCAGTTCGCGGTCGATCACCACCATGCCCTGGTAGATCTCGGTATCCGACTTGAAGTAGTCGATGAAACGGTTTTCCACCGTCAGGCGCGCGATGCCCACGCTGCCGCCAATCACCAGCACCACGAATGCGATCGCGGTCGGGCGCGGCGTCTGCGTCACCAGCCTGGCAAAGCCGCGGGTGACTCGCGCGGTGACGTCGCGGCGTTCGGTCGGCGGCGTGCCCGGCTTCAGGAAGGCCAGCAGGCTGGGAAACAGCAGGAAGGTCAGCACGAAGGCGAACAGGCAGCCCCAGGTCATCATCAGGCCGAAGTCGATCACCGGCCGGATTCCGCTGACCGCCAGCGACAGGAACGACACCATGGTGGTGGCAGCGGTGAACAGCGAGGGTTTGAACTTGGACTGCACGGTCTCCGACAGCAGCTCATGCTGGCTGCGCGACGGGTCTGCAGTGTGCAGCTCGCGGTGACGCACGATCAGGTGAATCGCCAGCGACAGCGTGATGATCAGCAGCAGCGAGATGAAGTTGGACGACACGATGGTGACGCGCCAGTCCATCCAGCCGAGAAAGCCCACCGTCACCAGGGTGACGGCGGCGCAGATGGCGGTCGGCGCCGCCACCCAGCGTGGCTGGCCGAAGCTCACTGCCAGCAGCACCAGGATGAACAGCCCCACACCGATGCCGAAGGTGCGCAGGTCGGCGCGCACGAAGTCGATCATGTCGGCGGCAATCATCGGCGCACCGCCGAGGAAGATCTCGGCCTCGTCGCGATAGCGCTCGAGCACACCGCGCACCGCGTCGATCCGGGTCTGCAGCTCGGCCTGGGCGCGCGCCTTCTCCGCATCGTACGCGGTGCTGACCTGCTCCAGCTCGGCCTGCGCGGCGGCGTCCAGGCCCTGGCGGTCACGCAGTTCGCGCAGCGCCTGGCGACGGTCGAGCAGGCTGCGGGCCTGCTCCTGCGGCTCCAGCACCACCAGCATGGCGGTGATGGTGCCATCGCGGTTCATCACCAGATCACGGTACAGCGGGCTGGTCTGGAACTCGCGCCGGGCGAGATCGGTGTCGGTGTCGGGGTCGCGCAGGGTGCGCTGGTTCTCCTGCACCTCGGCCAGGGTCACGCGCGGGCTGTCGAGCAGCGGCACGTCGAGAATGCTGGTCACCGATTTCACGAATGGCAGTGCGGCAATTTCGTCGCGCAGCCGGCCCAGGTGCGTCAGGGTGGCCTGGTCGAACAGATCCGCGCTGGGTGAATAGGTCACCACCAGGAAATCGTCGGAGCCGTACTCGGCCCGTACTTCGCGGTAGAACGCCAGGTCCTTGTCGCCCTCCAGCACCAGCGAATCGCTGGAGGCGTCGAGCTTGAAGCTGCCGGCGAAGTAGGCGCTGACGCCGAGCACCGCCGCCGCCAGCAGGATCGCCAGCGGCCAGCGGACCAGCGTCAGGCGCAGGTAAAGCTGCGTGAGCGCCGCAATCATGCGCAATCTCCGAATCGGGACAGGCGCGAGGTTACCTGCATTTGTTGCACGCCAAGCGACCGCCAGGTAATCCCTGTGTGTCCGGACCCGCTTGCCGTCGAGGCATGTCCTTGCCGTGCAATGCCTCGGCCGGTGCCACAGGCGAAACGCATAAGGTATTGGCGGTTGCCGAATCGTCGCGGGCTCGGCAGGCGGGTCGTCTGGCTGGCTATTGCTTGAAAATTGGCTGGCCAGTGGTGGAGCGGACCCGGAGGGATCTCGAGTTCATCAGGAATCGCGCGGGCGGGGTGGGGTGTCCGTCCAGCAAAGATTGAACCAGCCGCGCCGGAGCCGGCAGCCCAGGTGGGTGGCATTGCGCCTCAGCGCACGATGCCACGGGCGTGGAGTCCGGTTGAGCTTGGCGCCGATGGTCGAGTCCATCGATATCTGCGGGTCGCTGATGGCGTGGAACGGTGCGATGGCCAGACAGGCCAGGCCGTGTTCCCAGAAGCTGTCGAAATAGGCATCCACCGCCTTGATCCAGACGCTGGCGTGGTCCAGCAGGCGCTGCGCGCCCGCCGGCGACAGCGCGTATGCCTGCATGCCGTAGGGGCCCTTGAAATAGCGGATCAGCCGGTAGCCGCGATCAAGCTCGGCGACGACGCGGGCCCGGCGCTCGAACATCGCCGACAGGCGCAGCATGGGAAACTGCCCGATCAGCGTCGCGGCCAGGGCGAGGCTGTCGACGAATCCCGGCTGCAGGCGTACGTCGTCTTCGAGGATGACCAGAGGCCGGGCGGTGTCCACGCAATGCTGCCAGGCGCGGTAGTGGCTGGCGAAGCAGCCGATCTCGGCGGCGTTGAGCGGATGGCCCATGACTCTCAGCGCACGTGCGGGGTCGTAGCGGCTGATCATGCCCAGGTCATCTTGCAGGCCGTCGCTGGCGCGCAGGAACTGTGCCGACAGACCCAGCCCCCCGAGCTGCTGCTGCATGAAGTGACGCCGCTCGACCGAGCGCTCCAGGTTGATCACCAGCAGGGGCAGGGTATCGGACACGTCGTCGGCTCAAGATTCGGGATCGATAGTCGAAGCGGGCTTCAGGAATTGTGCCGCCATCGGCGCCAGCCCGGCCGGTTGACGACCACCGGCGCCCCTGAACCAAGGTGCGGGCCGTGTGGCGTCGGGCCCAGGACCTGACCGGCGACCACCTGCCGGTAGCGCAGCAGGTACCCGGCCGCGCAGTCCTGCATGGTGGCGGCGCTGGCGCGGCATCGTTCGGCGAGTTCGCGCCGCGCCATCGGCGCTAGGCCCGCCAGCCGCTGCAGCGCTGCCAGCGCCTCGGCGTAGGTGTTGACCAGGGCGCCGTTGTGGCCGTCGCGAATCGACTCGGCCAGGGCGCCGTTGGGCGATGCCAGCACCGGCGTGCCACTGGCCAGGGCCTCGTGCGCCACCAGCGAGAACGGTTCGTGCCAGTTGACGATGTGGAACAGGGCCAGCGCTCCGCTGAGCAGGTCCTGCTTGGCCGTCCCGTCGACGTAAGCACAGGGCCGGATCAGGCGCCGGGCGCTTGCGCCGGCGAGCAGCCAGCGTCCCCAAACCCGTCGCTCGCCCCAGGGCGTGCGATCACCGGTGATGCACAGCGGCAGGGCGGCGTCGATCGCCAGGTTCAGTGCCGTGCGCGCGTTCTTGCGCGGCCACTCCATGCGCGCCATGAACAGGAAGTAATCCTGCTTGTCGGGCGCGTAGCGGTACTCGTCGACCGGCACACCGTTGAAGACGAACACCCCGGAGCCGTGCAGGCGTGCGTGTGCGGCGCTGACGAACACGGTATTGGGCAGGTAGCCCGCGCCCGGCTTGCGCAGGCCGTGCTCGGTGATCAGGTAGGGACGCTCGGGCGCACGGCCGTCGGCAGGATAGCGATGCAGGTGCAGCACGTCGGCGTCGCCGGGCACCTGCGCGTACGGATCCTGCCCGCGCGCGCAGGGCAGCAGCCTCACGCCGGGCAGCAGATCGGCGATTCGGCTGTCCGGATGCGCGATCACGCTCACGCGCAGACCCTGGCGCTGCTGTTCGCGCGCCAGCCAGAACACCAGGCGCTCGGTGCCGCCGTAACCGGTCGGCGGTACCGGCAGCGAAGTCGCGCAGACGTGGACCACGTGCATGGTTTCGGATTTTCCGGTTGTCTGGGGCGTGCCGACCCTTGCGGGTTCAGGCCGGGTGCGCCCGCTCGGCGAGCCAGGGCGGCCTGCGCTGCGCCGGATCGGTCGCCAGGATGGCCTCGATGCGCTGCTGAACCGCCTCGACGGTAATCAGCTCCAGCGCGGCCGGATCGCGCACGCGCTGTCCCCAGCGAACCTGTTCGACGGCGCGACCGCTGAACGACCGCAGGGCCTGTTCGTAGACATTCACGCACCAGCGCGCGTCCAGCGGTCCGGTGCGCGCGGGGTTGGAGGTCGCATACAGCCCGATGGCCGGGGTGCCGACGGCACTGGCCATGTGCAGCGGACCGGAGTCGGGGGCCAGCACACACAGGGCGCGTTCGATCAGCGCCAGCAGTTGCTTGAGGCTGGTGCGGCCGACGCGATCCTGTGCATGGCCATCGCTGAGCTCGACGATGCGTCGTGCGTAGTCGCGTTCCAGTGCGGTCGTTCCGCCGGTGATCAGCGTGTGGAGGCCGTGGCGTTCGTGTGCGGCCTTGACCACAGCGGCGTATCGCTCGGCCGGCCAGTTGCGGAAGTTGCGCGCGCGCTGGCTGCTGCAGGGGCTCAGCACCAGGGTCGGTCGATGATCCGGAATCAGTTCGGCGGCGAACGCGCGATCGGCTTCGGGGATCGGGATCTCCCAGCGCAGAGGCCCGCGCGCGATGCCCAGCGCATCGCCGAAGGACAGGAAACCTTCGGCGACGTGCGCCTGCGGCGCAGGCGCGATGCGCCGGTTGGTGAACAGCCACTGCCCGTCGCGTGCGCGGCGCCTGTCGAAGCCGAGCTTGACCGGCGCATGCACGCGCAAGGCCAGGATGTTGGCGCGCCAGGAGGCTTGCAGGTCGAGCAGCAAGCCGAAACGCCGCTGGCGCAGAACATCGCCGACCGGCAGGCCATCGAGGGTGCCGGCGGCCTTGTCGTAGGTGAGAAACTCGATTCCGGGAATATCCCCGACTACACTGCGTTCGATCTTGCCTATCAGCCAGGTCAGGGGGGTTTCGGGCCAGGCGGCCTGGAGATTTCGGATCAGCGGGACGGTATTGCAGACATCTCCGATCGCCGACAGGCGCAGCACACAGATTGATGCCGGGGGATTGGGTAGCGTCAAATGCAAATCGAGTCCTGGCAAAGCGGCCAAGATTTTATCGTATACGACCGCGACCAGATCGCGGTCCCGTCGCTCGATCTGTTCGATCCGCAGTGGTGGGAGCGCGAGGGCCTGCGGCTGGGGGTGTTTCGCGGACGCGGCCAGGTCCATGTAGTGCGTCACGACGACCGGCGCTGGGTGCTGCGCCGCTACCGGCGCGGCGGCGTGGTCGGTCGCATGGTCGACCGCAGCTACGTCTGGGCCGGTCTGGAGTCGACCCGTCCCTGGCGCGAATGGCACCTGCTGGCCGAGCTGCGCCGACAGCGTCTGCCTGTGCCGCGTCCGATCGCGGCGCATGTGGCGCGCGATGGCTGGCGCTACTCCGGGCATATCCTGTCGGAACTGATCGAAGACGCCCGGCCGCTGGCCGAGGTCCTCAACAAGGAGGGCATGACCAGTTTCGACTGGCGCCGTCTGGGCGAGACCCTGCAGCGCTTTCACCGCGCTGGCGTGCATCATCCCGACCTCAACGTCCAGAACATCCTGCTGCACCGAGATGGCCGCTTTTTCTTCATCGATTTCGACAAGGGCAGCCTGCAGGCACGCCGGTTGCAACTGGACCTGGACCTGCAGCGCTTCCGCCGCTCGGTCGACAAGACCCGAGAGCAGGCACCGCAGATCCGCTTCCAGGAGCCCGACTGGGATGTCTTCATGGAAGGCTACCGCAGCGCCTGAGTCTGATCGCCCGCGCTGGGTGAACGCGTGAGGTGGCTCTACGGCGTCGGACTGTGCCTGTTGCTGCCGCTGCTGTTGGTGGTGCTGCATCGATCCGATCCGAGCCGCTGGCTTCAGCGCTTCGGACAGGTCGCAAGGCCATCACGGCCGCCCGAAGTGTGGATCCACGCGGCCTCCATGGGCGAGGTTCAGGCCGCGAGCCCGCTGATCGACGCCTGTCTGGGGCGCTGGGGCGCGGGGAGGGTGGCAGTGACCACCATGACCGCAACCGGATCGGCGCTGGTGCAGCGGCGCTGGGGTGATCGTCTGGTACACGCCTATCTGCCGTTCGACCTGCCGTTCTGTCTGCGTCCACTGCTTGATCGCTGGCAGCCACGGCGCTGCGTGGTGATGGAATCGGAACTGTGGCCCAACCTGTTCCGCGCCCTGCACCGGCGGCAGGTACCGCTGCTGCTGGCCAATGCACGGATGTCGCCACGATCGCTGCGGCGCTATCGTCGGCTGGGATCCTGGTTCGGCCGGACGCTGCAGTGCGTCACCGGGGTCGCTGCGCAGTCGGAGCACGATGCCCACCACTACCGCGAATTCGGGGCGCCGCAGGTGCGCATGCTGGGCAACCTGAAGTTCGACTGCCCGCTGCCGCCCGAGGCGGTCGCCGCCGGCCAGGCCTGGCGCCGGCGGCTGGGCACTGATCGGCCGGTGTGGATCGCCGCCAGCACGCATCGCGATGAAGACGGCTGGGCGCTGCAGGCGCACCGGACCTTGCTGGAGACCCAGCCCGACGCGGCATTGATCCTGGTGCCACGGCACCCGCAACGCTTCGGCCCGGCGTGGGAGCAGATCCGCACCAGCGGCCTGCGGCGCGCGCGACGTTCGAACGGGGACTTCGACGGACAGACCCAGGTGTTGTTGGGCGACAGCATGGGCGAGATGTGGGCCTATCTGGCGGCGGCCGACGTCGCCTTCGTCGGCGGCAGCCTGGCACCGGTCGGCGGGCACAACGTGCTCGAACCTGCGGCGCTGGCGCGGCCGGTGCTGTTCGGGCCCTGCATGCACAATTTCCTGCCCGCGCGGGCGCTGCTGATGGAGGCCGAGGCGGCCATCGAACTGCAAGGGCCGAAGGCGCTGGCGCCGCGGCTGGCCGAACTGCTGTCCGACCCGACGGCGGCACAGGCCATGGGCCAGCGCGCGCGTCGCGCCCGGGAGGGTCACCAGGGCGCGACGCGCCGGGTGATGCAATGGCTGGAGACGCTGTAGCGCATCGCCCGTCGATGCTCAGTCCTCGCGCAGGCTGGCCAGCGCGGCGTACTTGTGGAAGGCGTACTGGCCGAGAATCACCGACATCAGAAACCCGCGCCAGCCGTCCAGGATGCACAGGCGCAGCAGGTATTGCTGGCTAAAGTCGGTGAAGAAACGGAACGTGGCGTAGGTCATCGTCGAGCGCTTGCCCTGGGCCTTCTTGTGGCCCGCCAGCAGCCAGGCATATTGCAGGTGCTTTTCCTGAGCGTGCTGGTAATTGCGCCAGCTGAAGTGCTCCAGCGGTGCGCTCAGATTGAGCACCCTGCGCTGCGGCAGCAGCAGTTGTTCGTGAACCGGCCGGGCACTGTAGTGCGCGCCCTGGCGAAGGAACAGCTTGCCCTGAGGCGAGGTGTAGCGGCCGTAACGCAGCGGCTTGCCGCAGAACCAGGTCCGCCACGGCATCTTGATCAGCGTGGCGTCGAGGTCGGGGCGCGACAGCGCCGCATCGATCTGGTCGCGCAGCGCCGGCGTCAGACGCTCGTCGGCGTCGATCGACAGCACCCACTCGCCCGAAACCAGGCCCAGGGCCCGGTTGCGCTGGGCGCTGAAGCCGGGCCAGTCGGTCTGGTGGACACTGGCGTAGCGCTGCGCGATCTCCACCGTGCCATCGGTGCTGCCGGAGTCGAGCACCACGACTTCGTCGGCCCAGCCGGCGACCGACTGCAGGCATTCCTGGATGCGGTCGGCCTCATTCCTGACGATCACGAACACCGATAGGCGCCGGCGGTTTGCAGTCATACTTCGATCCTTGCAGCGCGGGCGAGCGTCCCGGTCAGCGGCGAAGTCTTCCCGCGCCGCCGTTCGAACGCAACCGCCGACGCCCGCATGCCCCCCTTGCCGCCCCGACGCGCGCGCATGAGAACCACCGATTTCGACTTTGCACTGCCCCCCGAGCTGATTGCGCAACACCCGGCGCCCGAGCGCAGCGCCAGCCGCCTGCTGCACCTGGCTGCGGACGGCCCGCATGATCGGCGCGTGCGCGAGTTGCCGCAGTTGCTGCGCAGGGGCGACCTGCTGGTGTTCAACGACACCCGCGTGATCAAGGCGCGCCTGCTCGGGCGCAAGGACAGCGGCGGACGGGTGGAGCTGCTGATCGAGCGCCTGATCGACGATCAACGCGCGCTGGCGCAGCTCGGTGCCTCCCGGTTGCCGGCGCCAGGTCGCCGCGTCGTGCTCGACGATGGCGCCGGCGAGCTGCGGGTGGAGGGTCGCCAGGACGCCTTTTTCGAACTGCGCCTGCTGCGCGGCGGGCCCTGGCTGGCGCTGCTGGAACGCGCCGGCCGCCTGCCACTGCCGCCCTACATCCGGCATGCGCCCGATGCAGCCGACGATGCGCGATACCAGACCGTGTTCGCCCGCACGCCCGGCGCGGTGGCCGCTCCCACGGCCGGCCTGCATTTCGACCCGGCGCTGCTGGCGGCGCTGGACCAGGCCGGCATCGACCGCGCCACGCTGACCCTGCACGTCGGCGCCGGCACGTTCCAGCCGGTGCGGGTCCGTCAGGTGGAGGATCACCGCATGCACGCCGAGCGCTACCGGATCGGCCCGGAGCTGGTGGCGCGGATCGCCCGCGCACGAGATCACGGCGGGCGAGTGGTGGCGGTCGGCACCACCAGCGTGCGTGCGCTGGAGTCGGCGGCCACGGCCGAGGGCGGCATCGACGCCGGCGAGGCCGAGACCCGAATCTTCATCACGCCCGGCTACCGTTTCCGGGTGGTCGATGCGCTCCTGACCAATTTTCACTTACCGCAGAGCACCTTGATGATGCTGGTGTGCGCCTTCGGCGGCCAGCAGCGGCTGATGGATGCCTACCGTCACGCGGTGGCGCAGCGCTATCGCTTCTTCAGCTACGGCGATGCCATGCTGATCGAACCTCCCGGCGCGGTGGAATCGTAGAATTGCGCCCCGCCCCCGGCCCGAGTGTGTTGTGAATATCCATGCCGATCGCATCCTGATCCTCGATTTCGGATCTCAGTACACCCAGCTGATCGCCCGTCGCGTGCGCGAACTGGGCGTCTATTGCGAGCTGCTGCCCTGGGACGTGGATGAATCGCTGATTCTGGAGTTTGCGCCGCGCGGAGTGATCCTGTCCGGCGGACCGGAATCGGTGACCGAGCCCGGCTCGCCACGCCCGCCTGCCTGCCTGTGGACACTGGGCGTCCCGGTGCTCGGCATCTGCTACGGCATGCAGGCAATGGCTGCGCACTTCGGCGGCCGCGTCGAGCCGCATGCGAGCAAGGAATTCGGATATGCGGAGGTACGCGCCCGCAATCACTCGACCCTGTTGATCAACATCGAGGACCGGGTCAATGCCGAAGGGCATGGCCTGCTCGACGTGTGGATGAGCCATGGCGACCGGGTGACCGAACTGCCCGAGGGTTTCACGCGGATCGCCTCGACCGCCGACGTGCCGGTGGCCGGCATCGGCGACGAAGAACGTCACTATTACGGCCTGCAGTTCCATCCTGAAGTCACCCACACGCCGCAGGGCCAGCGCATCTACGAGCGATTCGTGCACGAGATCTGCGGCTGCGGGCGCGCGTGGACGCCGGTCAACATCATCGAAGATGCCGCCGAGCGCGTGCGCGAGCAGGTCGGCAGCGGGCACGTGCTGCTGGGCCTCTCCGGCGGCGTCGACTCGTCGGTGGTGGCGGCGCTGCTGCATCGTGCCATCGGCCAGCAGCTGACCTGCGTGTTCGTCGACACCGGCCTGCTGCGGCTGGACGAGGGCGACCAGGTGATGCGGGTGTTTGCCCGACACCTGGGCGTTCGGGTGATCCGGGTCAACGCAGAGGCGCGCTTCATGCAGGCGCTGGCCGGGGTCGATGACCCGGAAGCCAAGCGCAAGATCATCGGCCGCATCTTCGTCGAGGTGTTCGACGAGCAGGCCAGCTTCGCCCCGTACGCGTGCTTTCAGTGTGAAGAGGCCTGGTGCATGCAGGCCTGCCCGGTGAACGCCATCGACGTGGATTCGGAAACCGGCGCGAAGATCGTCATCGACGACGTCTGCGTCGGCTGCAAGCTGTGTGTGATCGCATGTCCGTTCGGCACGATCTTCTACGACAAGCAGGCCGACACCGCTGCCAAGTGCGATCTGTGCGCCGGCGATCCCGCCTGCGCGCACGCGTGTCCCACCGGAGCGATCGCGTTCGCTGACGTCGATCCGGGCGAGTGGCTGGTGGGCTTCGGCGGTAAGGTGAACGACGCCTACGTGAGAGCCGTGGAAGGGGAGGGGAGCTGATGTCGAATCTCGAGCCGTCGAGCCCGGCCCGGTCCGGTCTGAAGGGCTGGACCGGAACGCTGCTG
>JAJFJX010000300.1 GCA_021773655.1 Panacagrimonas sp. | reverse complement strand
CGCGCCGCGGCCGCGGCGCCAGCGTCCGCGGCGGGCCGCCAGCGCCCTGCTGCTGCACGACGGTCGGGGGCGACTGTGGCTGCAGCGGCGGCCGCCCAGCGGGCTGTGGGGCGGCCTGTGGTGCCTGCCACTGAGCGAAATGGATCAGCCCGCCGCCACGTTTCTGCAACAGCGCGGCATTGCCCAAGACCGGGCCCGTGCCCTGCCGCGACTGCACCACGCCTTTACCCACTTCGATCTGGATCTCCAGCCGCTTGCCGCCGGACCCGAGGCCCTGAACACCGCGGTCGGCGAGAGCCAGGACGGCGCCTGGATTATGCTGGACGACCCGCGACACTGGCCCGGCATGCCGGCGCCGATCCAGCGCCTGCTGGAACGATGCAGCGCCGACCTGTCCAAAACCCTTCCTGCAGATCCTGCAGAAAACGAGAATCCTTCATGACCAGAACCGTTCAATGCATCAAGCTCGGACGTGAAGCGCCGGGCCTCCCCCGAGCGCCCTACCCCGGCGAACTTGGCCAGCGCATTTTCGAAAACGTCTCCCAGCCGGCCTGGCAGGAATGGCTGCAGCACCAGACGCGGCTGATCAACGAGTACCGGCTGGCCCTGTCCGACGCCACCGCGCGCAAGTTTCTGGCCGAGGAAATGGAGAAGTATTTCTTTGGCGGCGGAGAACTGGCCCAGACCTCCTACGTGCCGCCGAAGAACGCCCTGGATTCTTGACACCCCCCGGGCCGGCGGCTTTAATGCGCGACCTTGCGCGGCCCCATCGCTGGAATTCTCCGCCGCAAACAACCCGAGGCCGGGTAGCTCAGTCGGTAGAGCAGGGGATTGAAAATCCCCGTGTCGGCGGTTCGATTCCGTCCCCGGCCACCATCATTTCAGTTGCATGCACGGGCGGCGTTCCGATGACGCACACGACCGACATGGCATCCGGCGACGCCTCGCTCGCCATTCGCACGATCAAGGCCAACGGCCTCGACTTTGCCTACCTGGAGGCCGGCGAAGGGCCACTGGTGATCCTGCTGCACGGATTTCCGGATACCGCGCATGCTTTCGACGACGTCCTGCCACGCATCGCTGCCGCCGGCTATCGCGTGGTGGCGCCATTCCTGCGCGGCTATGCGCCCACTGCGCTGGCGCCCGACGGCGATTACTCGGTGCCGGCGCTGGCCCGCGACCTGCTGGCGCTGATCGAACACTTCGGCCGTGGCGAGACGGCGCGGGTGCTGGGCCACGACTGGGGATCGGTGATCACCCAATTCGCGGCCAATCTGCGGCCGGACCGATTCGACCGCATCGTGCTGTGCTCGGTCCCGCACCTGCGCAGGTTCCTGCTCTCCCCGACCTGGGCACAACTCCGGCGTTCGCACTACATCTTCAAGTTCCAGCTTCCGATGTTGCCGGAGCAGTGGATGCGCAAGGACGACTTCGCATGGATGGTGGAACAACTGTTCCGCCGCTGGTCGCCGACCTGGGAATTCAGCGAGGCCGACCTGGCGCCAATCAAGGCCAACTTCGCCGAACCCGCCCGTCTCAAGGCGGCGCTGGCCTACTACCGCGCCCTGCCCGGGCTGCTGGCAAATTTTTCCATGCACCGATTTGCCTTCGGCCCGGTGACCGTACCCACACGCATGCTGCACGGCGCCCTGGACGGCTGCATCGGCCCGCGGATGTTCGCCGGCCAGGAGAAGCGCTTTGCCGCCGGCTTCGAATGCATCCGCGCCGAGCACCTGGGGCACTACCTGCCCCACGAGGACCCGGCCTGGTTGGCGGCGATGGCCATCGAGCACTTCGGGGACCCCAGACAGGCTGCGTGACGGCGGATGTCGGCAGACACGCGCCCCAACTGATTCGTCATTCCGGGGCCGCGCAGCGGAACCCGGAATCCAGGCAGGCCCGGCCCTAGGACCTGGACGCCGGTGACACCAACAGGCCGCAGGCCTGGATTCCGGATCGGCCTGCAGCCGTCCGGAATGACGGTGAAGGTCGGCCGACGCGCACCCCCAACCGATCCGTCATTCCGGAGCGCCGCATGCGAACCCGGCATCCAGGCGGGTCGGTCCGGCGGCGACAAAAAAAATCATGCTCACCCCTTGAAAGCCTGCCGAGCGTAACCAACACTTAGCAGCCTTCGTAGGAGAGTGCTAACAAGGCTGGCTTCGTCATCTGCGAAAGAGGCCCGCCCGGTGAGCTCGACTGCCTACGGATCAACCCCAAGTGTTTGAAAACAGGAGTAATGGTATGGCACTGCGTCCCCTTCATGATCGCGTGATCGTCAAGCGTCTGGAAGAAGAGAAGAAAACCGCCAGCGGCATCCTGATTCCGGATAGCGCGGCGGAAAAGCCGCTCAAGGCGGAAGTGGTTTCGGTCGGCCCGGGCAAGCGCTCTGACGACGGCAAGGTGCACGCGCCGGACGTCAAGGCGGGCGACATCGTGCTGATCGGCAAGTACTCCGGCACCGAGGTCAAGGTCGACGGCCAGGACCTGGTGGTACTGCGCGAAGACGACATCATGGCGGTTGTCGCCTGATCCGCGTCCCCGTTATCTGAAAATCAATCAATCCGGAACGGGACGGCGCCCCGCCGCACCCGGCCCGAAAGCAATCAGGAGATTCAAATGGCAGCAAAAGACGTGAAGTTCGGTGATGACGCCCGTGCCCGCATGGTCCACGGCGTCAACGTCCTGGCCAACGCGGTCAAGGTCACGCTCGGTCCCAAGGGCCGTAACGTCGTGCTCGACAAGAGCTACGGCGCCCCCACCGTGACCAAGGACGGCGTGTCCGTGGCCAAGGAGATCGAGCTCAAGGACAAGTTCGAGAACATGGGCGCACAGCTGGTCAAGGAAGTGGCTTCCAAGACCTCCGACGCCGCCGGCGACGGCACCACCACCGCCACCGTGCTGGCCCAGACCATCGTCAACGAGGGCTTCAAGGCAGTGACCTCGGGCGCCGATCCGATGGACATCAAGCGTGGCATCGACAAGGCCGTGGAAGCCGTCACCGCCGAGCTCAAGAGAATCTCCGTGCCCTGCAAGGACCGCAAGGCCGTTGCGCAGGTCGGCACGGTGTCGGCCAATGCCGACGAGGCCATCGGCAAGATCATCGCCGACGCGATGGACAAGGTCGGCAAGGCCGGCGTGATCACCGTTGACGAAGGCAAGGGCCTGGAAAACGAGCTGGACGTGGTCGAAGGCATGCAGTTCGACCGCGGTTACCTGTCCCCCTACTTCATCAACAACCCGCAGAGCCAGAACGTCGAGCTGGAAAATCCGCTGATCCTGATCACCGAAAAGAAGATCGCCAACATCCGCGATCTGCTGCCGGTGCTCGAAGGCGTCGCCAAGCAGGGCCGCCCGCTGCTGATCATCTCCGAGGACGTCGAGGGCGAGGCCCTGGCCACCCTGGTGGTCAACAATCTGCGTGGCATCCTCAAGGTCGCGGCCGTCAAGGCTCCCGGCTTCGGTGATCGCCGCAAGGAAATGCTCAAGGACATCGCCATCCTCACCGGCGGCACGGTGATTGCCGACGACGTTGGTCTGAGCCTGGAGAAGGTCACCCTGGAAGACCTGGGTCAGGCCAAGAAGGTGCAGATCGACAAGGAAAACACCACCGTCGTCGACGGCGCCGGCGAGAAGAAGAAGATCGAGGCGCGCATCGCCGAGATCCGTGCCCAGATCGAGGCCGCCACCAGCGACTACGACACGGAAAAGCTGTACGAGCGGCTGGCCAAGCTGGCCGGCGGCGTGGCGGTGATCAAGGTCGGTGCCGCGACCGAAGTCGAGATGAAGGAAAAGAAGGCGCGTGTCGAAGACGCCCTGCACGCCACCCGTGCAGCGGTCGAGGAAGGCATCGTCGCTGGCGGCGGCGTGGCACTGGTGCGCGCTTCGCGTGTGCTGGACAAGCTCAAGGGCGCCACCGAGGACCAGCAGGTCGGCATCAACATCCTCAAGCGCGCCATGGCCGAACCGCTGCGCCACATCGTGCGCAACGCTGGTGACGAACCGTCCGTGGTCCTCAACAAGATCTCGGAAGGCAAGGACTCCTACGGCTACAACGCTGCCAACGGCCAGTACGGCGACATGATCGAGTTCGGCATCATCGACCCGACCAAGGTCACCCGCCTGGCGCTGCAGAACGCAGCTTCGGTTGCCAGCCTGCTGCTGACCACCGAGGCGATGATTGCCGAAGGCCCGCAGAAGGAAGCCCCGCACATCGCCCCGCCGATGGATGGCGGCGGAATGGGCGGCATGGGCGGAATGGGCGGCATGGGCGGATTCTGAGGTCCGTCAACCGCTTGCCGAGTCCCTGCGAATCGGCAACAGCTGAGCGCTGCAACGATCGGGCCGCCTGCGGTTAACGGTACCCGGTCAGATGTACAGGAAGTGCTCTAAAGAACCGTCTTCGTTCACGCGAAGGCGGTTTTTTTTGACCTCTGATCCTGGACATCACCAGGCGCTGTCAACCTCGAACGAACAGAAAGGATGCTCCGCTCAGTCAGTTTGCTTCTACTTGCTTCTACTTGCTTCTGCTCGCGTCCTTTGAGCTCGACCACTGCTTGTGGCGCCAGCAAGCCGCTGCGGGCCCCGCCCCCGACCCGTGGAATGAAGTGGAAGATGAAGCGAGGTGTATGGCGCGATGATCGGTCGTGATGATCGGTCGTGATGATCGGGCGCGATGATCAATCGGATCGGATCAAGAATCCATTGGCCGGGACCGTGAGTGATTCGGCGGCATGCGCCGCACTGCATCGGGTATCGGATCAACGATTCAAGAAGTATTCGGCTATTGCGATTGGCAATGATTCCCAGCCAGCGTCATTCCCGCGAAGGCGGGAATCCAGAGCACACGAAAAGAAAGCTCTGCCGTCAGAGCACGCGGTCCAGCCCTGGATTCCGGCTTGCGCGGGGATGCCGCCGTTCCGGATACCGGCTGAATTTCAATTCCAATCAGAGAAGCATTGACACGTTTTGATGCTTCAATGATCATTGAAACGATGAAGAATGACGCCGCAGTGAAACTGCTGTCTGCACTGGCGCATACGTCGCGCCTGGCCGTTTTTCGGATGCTGGTGCAGAAAGGACCGGAGGGCATCCCGGCCGGCGAGATTGCAGAGAAGCTGAAGATGGCGCCCAACGCTCTGTCCTTCCACTTGAAGGAACTCAGCCACGCTGGCCTGGTGCGGTCCCGTCCAGAAGGTCGCTTCGTCATCTACTCCCCCGACTTCAGGGCCATGAACGGCCTGCTGGGCTACCTGACCGAGAACTGCTGCGCCGGGAGCAGCAAAGCCCCGGCGTGCACGCCAACCACCCAATGCGAGGAATGCTGAAATGAAGCGCTTCCATGTCCATGTGTCCGTCAAGGATCTCTCCGAGAGCATCGCCTTTTACTCGAAGCTCCTCGGCGCCGAGCCGTCCGTCGCCAAATCCGACTATGCAAAGTGGATGCTCGACGATCCGCGCGTGAACTTCGCGATCTCGCAGAACAAGTGCGGAGGCACCGCCGGCGTCAACCATCTGGGCCTGCAGGTCGACTCCGATTGCGAGCTGTCGGCGCTCGAAGCTCGCTTCGCCGAGGCCGGGCTGAGCGGGCTCAAAGAGCACGGCGCGTCCTGCTGCTACGCGCAGTCCGACAAAACGTGGCTTCGAGATCCACAGGGAATCGCGTGGGAAAATTTCCACACACTCGGCAGCGTGCCGGTCTTCGGTGGAAATGGTCCCGACCTGCTTCGAAGCGGGTGCACCCCCACCACGGGGAACGCCGCGGCAGCTTGCGACTCGCCGGCGGTGGTGGCCGCGCCAGCAGAACACTGCGGACCGAAGACCGGGCCGGGCAGCTGTGGCTGATGAATCCGCCGCGCTGCCCGAAGACGAAACGGTGATCCGCCGGCCGACGACGAGCACCTCGGCGTTCTTCTGGCGACGAGGCTGCAGCCCTGCTGACCGAAGCAAGGCGCCGGCCTTCAATGGCAGGTCGACTCCATTGTCGAGGCCGGTCCCGTCGACTGCCTCCTTCACGACCAGACACCGATGACGCACCGTCCCTACAACGTCCTGTTCCTATGCACTGGCAACTCGGCCCGCTCGATCCTCGCCGAGGCGGTCATGAACGCGCTGCCGGTCTGCCGGGGAAAATTCGTCGCGTACAGCGCCGGAAGCCATCCCAGGGCAGAGCCGAATCCCTTTGCCATTGAACTGCTGCATCGAATCGGTCTTTCGACGAACGGGCTTCGCAGCAAGAGCTGGGATGAATTCGCAGGCCAGGCAGCGCCCGCGATGGATTTCATCTTTACTGTCTGTGACGACGCAGCCGGCGAGCAGTGTCCTTTCTGGCCGGGCAATCCGATGACCGCGCACTGGGGCATGCCGGACCCCGCCGCGGTGGAAGGATCCGACGAGGACAAGCGGAAGGCCTTCCACGACACGATGCTCCTGCTGCGACGGCGCATCGAACTCCTCGCCAGCCTGCCCTTCGACAAACTCGACCGGATGGCGCTGCACCAGCAGGCGAAGGACATCGGCCGGAGATGAGCATCGCGCACCGGGCGGCCGTCGAGACGATCGCGACGGCGTTTCTACTCGCGGCCATCGTCGGCTCCGGAATCATGGGCGAACGTCTGGCCGGCGGAAACGTCGGCATCGCCCTCCTGGCCAACTCCCTGGCCACCGGCGGGGCGCTGATTGCACTGATCATCGCGGCCGGACCGCACAGTGGTGCGCACATGAACCCGGCGGTGACGCTTCTGGCAGCCATCCATGGCGACCTGGCGTGGGGCGACGTGCCCGGGTACGTCCTCGCGCAGATCCTGGGCGCGGCCCTCGGCGTGATGGCCGCTCACGCGATGTTTGGCATGCCGGTCCTTGAGCTTTCCCAGACGATACGGTCCGGACCCGCGCTGATCTTCAGCGAGTACGTCGCCACGCTCGGCCTGCTGCTTGTGGTCACCGGTATTGCTCGCGGCAAGTCGCAGGCCGCTGCCTACGCCGTGGCCGGCTACATCGTCGCGGCCTACTGGTTTACCTCATCGACATCCTTCGCCAACCCGGCGGTG
>JAJFJX010000299.1 GCA_021773655.1 Panacagrimonas sp. | reverse complement strand
TGACCTAGCTCAGGCTCAGCGTCTCCCACACCGAGGTCTTGGAATGTGGTGACTCCGAGAGTGCCACCAGATAGCCCAACGGTTCAGTCCGCCGGACATGCCCGTATGTCTGAGTGGTCTTCCTCCAAGAAAGGGAACACCACAGTTCTCGATCAACCACTCGCTGCGGCTTACAGGAAGTTTGTGAAGCACAACCTCGCCAATCAAAGCGGAGCACGAAGCCGCCCCGTCCGCCCGGGGCCGTTCTTTCGGTGAGAATGTGCCTGACTCCGTACCTAGCGCGCACGCACCCATCGCGCAGTGGCAACTGCAGCCGTGGACGATGACGTCGAGGGCGCCGTTCAGCTTGAGCTGGATCAGGTGTCCGCGGATGATGTCCATGGGAGATCGGAGTCTCCGCGGCTAGCACGATATCGGAAGCGGCTTGGTGACTGCCCAACGAACCTGCGAAACACTCGCGTGCAGTGACTCTGGTCGGAGAAACCCGCCTCCAGGGCGATCTCGGCGATCGGGCGATCTACACACCGGAGCGCTCGGATCACATGCAAGACCCTGAGGCCTCGCACGAACTCGCCCACCGAGCATCCCGTTAGCTGGCGGAACCCGCGACCCAGGTGTGCCGGATGCAACCCCACCTGACGTCCCAGCGCAGCGAGGGACCAGGTCTCCCGATAGTTGGCGCGAAGAAGCTCCTCGGCACACTCCACCCGCGCCGAGGCCGTCGGGCTTCTCCCGCAGAGCATCGCGGACAGCACCGAAGTGACCAGGTCTTCGACAACCATCATCGACGCGTCATCTCCCTCGTACACTTCACTCAGGATTCGTGCAGCGCGCAAGACCAGTCTTGGATCTCGACTGACCGCCGGCCCCCGCTCCCTCACAGGCTGTTCCAGCACCTGGATCAGATCAGCGTGGTCGCACTCGATCAGCAGGCAATTGGCGGACACCGATTCGAAGTTGTTCTCATGGACAACGCCACTGGGCCGGAAGAGCAGTGTATTGGCCGCGAAGACTTCCGAACGGGTGCGAAGCGTCTCACCGTATCCACCGTCGAGGACGAGATTCAGACAGGTCGCCTCGTGGTCGTGGGCCCCGACGGACATACCGACCGGGTGGTGCGTCTGAAACAGCCGGTAGCGGCCCACATTTCCATAGCTGACGGCTTGACCGTGCGTCGGTGCCTCTGGGTGTTTCATGAGATCGTTCCGGCACAGGCTTTGTCAACAGGCCACGCATCGGACGTGCAAGATCGAGCCGGAGTTGGATCCTACCATCTTCCTTTCATATGAGCACAATCACCACCATCGCGCTCGGCTCCCTAGTCTCGGTTCTTTCCTGCGTCGCTTCGCCAGCACAGGAAGACGTTCAAGTGCCAGCCGAGGGCAACCCGGTGGCAATTGCCGGAGTCACGGTCATCGACGTGGCCAGCGGATCCCGGCTTCCCGATCAGACAGTCATCTTGCGATACGGTCGGATCGACGCCATCGAACCCACGGCCGAGTACGGAGAGATTCCCGGATGGATGCAGCGAATCGACGGCACGGACCGATTCCTGATTCCCGGACTCTGGGACGCCCATGTCCATCTCTCGTTCTGGAATGAGCCATCGGCCCCAGCCAGACAGGATCCCGATCGCCTGGTGGAGAACGACTACGAAGAGGTCCTTTCGAGACTAACCGCATGGGGCGTTACTTCGGTGCGAGACATGGGCGGGGATCTAGAAGCAATCGACGTGTGGCGGAATCGCGTGAAGAGAGGAGAGACTATCGGTCCGACGGTTTACCGGGCAGGCCCGTACGTGGACGGACCCAAGCCCAACGACAAGTACCGCCTGTTCGTCACCAACCCGGAGGAGGCACGAAGCGCGGTCCAACAACTAAGGAACCGCGGTGTGGACTTCTTGAAAGTCCACTCGCAAGTACCGCCCCACGCCCTCGTCGCCCTGGCGCGCGAGGCAAAGGCCGAGGGACTGCGCTTCGCCGGTCATGTCCCGGCCGGAACCTCGGTCGACGAACTCGTCGAGCTGGGAGTCTCGACGATCGAACACGCGGACGCTTGGTTCATCAGCAGGCTCGGTTCACGATCCGGGAAATTCGATCAGTGGAAAGCCGCCTACGACTGGCACTCGACTCCAGCGGGGCAACGCATGTTCGAAGGCATGGCGGCGGCGCAGGTCTACTTTACGCCCACACTCAGGATCTTCGACTCGGACTGGAGTCGGGTCGGCGAACCCTGGTCTGCGCTTCGCACCTGGTACCGAAACCTCGCAGGCCTCGCTCACCAGAACGGCGTACGCTTCCTTGCCGGAACCGATCTGGCCAGGAAGACAGGACCTGTCCAGCCGGGAGTCGGCCTACACGAAGAACTTCAGCACTTGGTGCAAGTAGGACTCGCTCCCTGGGAAGCGCTCCGTGCGGCGACCCTCGACCCGGCCCGCGCCCTTGGTCAGGACGAAACTACGGGCAGTATTTCCACTGGCAAGGTCGCGGATCTGGTCCTGCTGCGTTCCGACCCGCTCCTCACGATTCGCGCAACCCGAGACATCGACCTGGTCGTAGTTCGTGGCCGTGCGCTACGAATCGAACGGCTGCAAACGCTGCGAGGGGAGAGGTAGCTCTCCGTGCATATGGACCTGTGGCAAGCCCATCTCATCGGAGATCAAGGACGGCTAGGACTGGGCAAAAGTTCGTAGTCATGGCACTAGGAGCCCAGCTCAACAGCCACAAGGCGGCTCGCCAAAAAGACCGAGCTAGGAAACAGCCATGATCTTCCCCCAAGAAAGGGGACTCCACAGTTCTCAATCAACCACTCGCTGCGGCTTGCAGGAAGGTTGTGAGACACTACCTCGCCAATCAAAGCGGAGCACGAAGCCGCCCCGTCTGCCCGGGGCCGTTCTTTCGGTGAGAAAGTGCCTGACTCCGTACCTTTTTCTGACTCCGCAGCTAGCGTAGGCCCAACTTCTCTAAGACAAGCTCGAGCTCTGCAGGCGGGATTGAGATCTTCAGAACCTGAGCCCTGCCGCTAGCCCGCACAACTACACGCGCAGGCACGACACCATCGATCCAGACCTTTTCCTCAGGCCAGTTCGCTCGGCGTTCGGCAGTCGTGGGCACCAGTTCACAGCGTACGGTCTGGGGTCCGTCACGGTGGATAGTGAGACTTGCGGTCCCACCTGAGTCGAAGATCGCTGAGACTGACTTGGGCCAGTTGCGATCCTTGTGCCCGTTGACGGAGAGGAAATTTATCCAGTTGGCTCCAAGCGAAGGGTCTGCCGATCGCTGCCAATCTGGAAACAAGTCCTCCTGACTCTCGAGATGAAGCTTGAGCCCGACTCCCTCTGGCAAGGGCTTGCTCTCAAGAAGCTGAAGCGTCAGGTCGAGTCCGCTCGCAGTCAGGACCACGTTCTGATCGCGATCGAGGGCTGAAAGCTGCACCGGGAGATAACCGGGTGTCATGACCAATGCATCGAAGGTCTTG
>JAJFJX010000298.1 GCA_021773655.1 Panacagrimonas sp. | reverse complement strand
AGTCCCGTCTAACCACGGTTCCGTAGTTCGGAAAGTCGAACCTGGATTTCCATTTTTTCTGGTGCGTTGAAGACGCCTTTGTTCGGCACGTTGCTTCTTCCAATGGGCGATCCGGCACGGCGTGAGACGCTTCCAGTCGTTGGTTGGCGGCGACAGCGGGGGAGTCGCGAGAAACGTAATCCGATACGTGGACGGTGTATTGACCCCAGCCCAACGGCCGCCGTGCTCGCAACGCACGAAACCAAGAAAGTCGAGTTCTTCGATTGCGCGATAGATTTCGCAGCGTGGCAGACCGAAGGCGACTAATTGGTCGTAAGGCGCCTTGAGATTTCCGTTT
Organism: Panacagrimonas sp.; assembly: GCA_021773655.1. Classification (GTDB taxonomy): domain Bacteria; phylum Pseudomonadota; class Gammaproteobacteria; order Nevskiales; family Nevskiaceae; genus Panacagrimonas. Next base: position 3,089 of record JAJFJX010000298.1, on the reverse strand, counting down.
TCTACCCCGGCGTGGTTTCGGTGCTCAACCAGAAGAAAATCGAGCTCTCGCCTGGCTTCATCATTTCCTAACGCATTTAGGACAGCGTCGGCGCTCGGGCTGGGTCGATAAAGACGCACTACTCCGATTTCGAGCGGCAGATGGCGGCAATGAGAACGAAGATCCGCAAACTAGTCTGGTCACGACTGAAAGCGTTCATTGCTGTTGTGGGAGGCGTCGTTGCGTTCACCGCGGCTACAGCAGGTGTCCTTCAGTACTTGAAATCCAATCCATCTGTCGACATCACCGGAACTTGGGAGCTGTCCCTGGTGGTCGAGGAGACCACCTACTCTCCGTTTCGTGGGATGGAGGTTGACTACTTGTTGTTCCTGCAACAAGACGGCACGTCCATAACAGGAAGAGGTGAAAAGTGGGCAGTAAACGGAGAGGAGTTACCGTCTTCCCAGCACGATCCGATTGATCTGAGAGGAACAATCTCGGGAGGGAGTCTGGATCTTGTATTCAACGTCTTCGGGGCTCGGAGACAATCCGCTGGACACCTTCGCCTCGAGCTAAGCGACGACCAGGCGGCTGGCGACTTCAGGTGGACGGCTGCCGCATCAAGCGGACCAGCGTCTGCAGAGCGGCTCCAGCGCCGACGCCAGCAGCCCGACACACATCCGGCGATATCGCGCGGAGCTCAGCGCAGCGATTGATTTGACTTGCAGGTTTTTTGGTCGGCAACCAAGCGTAACTGACGCTGAGAAATGCACTCGCACGCCTAACTCGTGCTCCCAGTACCCGGCCAACCCAAAAAATGATGCGCTCGCGCGAATTCTCTCCGTGAATCCCGGCCCGCTCAAGGCATCCTGCACTGGGGGGAAGGTGTATGTTCTATTCCCTCCAAATATTGGAGCCGGTGATCAGCCTGTATTGATTAGGTTGTTGACGACCGGTTGGACCCCGGCCTCCCTCAGCAACAAACTCCAGAAGATCCTGATCAAGCAAAACCTGCCGCGCTGCGCGGATCGTGTTTGTGCTCATCAGCAAAGCGCCCGATTTCGAAATAGCTTCTGGCACCACTGCGAACACATGGTCGCTCGGGTGATGGGATCTGAGGTAGGAAAGCAGCACTAGCGCCGACGGGTTCGCGCTCAATGCTTTCGTTTCTTCCAAGCTCATGAAGCCAACGCGGTCGCCGTCACCGAGAAGACGACCATCCCGCTTCATCCCCCATACGCTGGCAGCGATCTTGGTAACCTCTGTGGGCGCCAGGGGCTCGCCAAAGCATTGGTTCTCAGCGAATAGCCGCTTGAGGAAGCGACCCTCGTCCTCGAACTGTCGAGCTATCCACCGTGCTTTGTCGAAGAGCGCGGAGTTACGCCCGTCGCCGTCTCGCATCTGCCCAGGCGCCAAATCAGTCGCCGCCGGCCGATTTGATATCACCGGATGACGCATGGGACGCAATCGCTGCAGGTCTTCCAACGTACCGTCCATGAACCGATACCCGCCGCCACGTTTCGTTTTTGTTGGCGCCCGATGTGACGGCGGCACGACGGCTAGACCAGCCCCCAGCACGTCTACAGGGAGCCTCTTGCCTAACGCTCGGATACGTCGCCGCTCACCAGCATGTCGGTAGTACAAATGCCAGTTGCCTGAGGCTGATTGCGCTTTCAACGGCGTGTCGCCGAACCTATCAAGAACCTCGGCAACGATGGCCTTGTCGGTGCTGTCGATGTCGACAACGGTCAGTCCAGAGCGAGAACCACATACAACCGCTGCGTTGGCATCCCGGTACCGGCTGTTCAGCACAAGTGCTTTGGCTCCTCGCACGCCAAACGCTTCTGGCAGCTTCACCATCGGCTTGCTCGGCCGGTCTGGGAGCGTTGGGATCACGGCTATCCCGTGTTCTCCGAACACTTCCACTGCTTCTGCAAAGGCGCCCATCATGATTGACGCGTCTCAATGCCGCGCTCGCCCGGATTCGGAAAGTTGAAGGCCACAATGTCGCCGTACAAGCCGCGCAGCAGGGCATCCGCGTCCTGGGCCGCTGCCTCTGCGGTCGTGCGGAACGGCCCTCGATATCGACCATTGCGCTCGATCCTCGCCTGCCAGCGACAGCGTTTGGGGTGAAACACGACTCCCCGGTAGCCGGTGCTGTTCCGGGTACGTTGAATGTTGGCGGCGTTCTCCGAACCATCGACAAACCGCAGGTTCGCTCGGCGGCAATTCAACGTGTTGCCATCAATATGATCGATGATATCGCCGCCGCCGGCGGCCATTACCAGCCTGTGCAAATACACCGTTGCCACGGTCTTTTTGGCCCTGTCAGAAATCAGCGCCACGGCATATCGGCCGCCGGTGCCGCCCGGCCGCCATGTGTATTGCGAGACCAGGGTCGCATCGGCCATGTCGACCAGCGCAACCCCACCGCCGACCAGAGGGACATGGTAGGTCTTGGTGCCTATCGAGCCGCCCTCCATCAAGCCGCCCTCCTGGCTTCGTGATCGGGCCGATCATCGCTGTCAGCAACACGATCGCGATCAATGGGACGGCCGTAGGCGTCCAAGCCGAGGAAATGTGCGGCGATGATCCTGGGCGCCGACACTGGCGCCACCATCACCGTCGACGGCGGGACAATGGCGCTCATGGCCGCCACCGAAGTTGCTGCGCACGCTCCATCTGAAACAGACGCTGGCCTTCGGCGTTGCCGAACTCGGCTCGCAGCTCGGCTAACCTATTTTCAGCCGGTGTCCGAGAAAGTGTTGCCGTCCATCGGCGCCGGAATTGCGTGTTGTGGGATCGATCGCTTTGTTGTTGATAATTTGCCATGACTGTTGATTCCATCGTTTGATGGGCAACAGGTTGGTTGCAGTTTACAGCGTCACGCTGTACCTAAGCATTCTCACACCAGCCCATTACCCAGGTTGAATACGAACCCCCGGTCTGATTCACCGGGGGTTTCTCTCTTGGGTTCGGGCTAAGCGGCTTCGGCCTCTGGCTGGATCTGCAGCTCGATCCAAGCGTCGATGTCAGACGCCAGCCAATAGTTCCGACCAGAGATTTTATGAGGTTTTGGGAAAGCAAGCGTCACGTCATTGACGCGGCGC
>JAJFJX010000297.1 GCA_021773655.1 Panacagrimonas sp. | reverse complement strand
GTCCACGCCGGTCATGCAGATCGTGTCCTGCACGACCGGATCCAGCGCGTGCAGGTTCTGGTAGAAGTCCCGCGGGCCGAGAAAGAACCCGGCGTGCAGCACCTTGCCACGGCGCAGACTGCGCCCCATGCCACTCTGGACGATGGCCGCGCGCGTGGCCGGCTGGTCCAGGTCGGCAATCACGCGGCAGCCATCGGCAAACTGCAGAAAACCCTGTTCGTAGCGTGCCGAATCGGCGAACAGCCCGTGGTGCTGCAAGGCCGCGAAATCCTGCGCACGCAACATGCCCAGACCGGCGGCGGACAGGTGTTCGAGCACCGCGGCATCCAGCGCCTGCGGGTCGCACTGCCCCTGATTGACGATGCGCTGCAGGGCCCAGAAATCGTAGACCAGGCGCTTGAGGATGCCTGCGCGCTGCAACTGCATGAAACCGTCCACGAACATCTCGGTGGCGCCGTACAGGCCCTGCTCGAACCGCCCCATGCCGCCGATGCGGGCCAGGCTCGCGGCGTCGTCCGGATCATTGAGCAGGCGGGCCATCGCCACGCAATAGTCGGGATTGTGGTGGTGACGCAGGATCAGCGCCTGCGTGACGGCGTCACCCAGGCTGCCGATGCCGATCTGCAGCGTGCCGCCATCGCGCACCAGGATGGAAGCATGCAGGCCGATGGCGTAATCGGTCAGGCTCACCGGCGTGCGCGGGGTGGGAAACAGCGCGCTGTGGGCACGCGCATCATCGACGATGAAGTCGAAGCTGTCGGCCGACACTTCTGCATCGTGGCCCATGAACGGCAGATTCGGGTTGACCACGCCCACCACCGCGACCCGGCGCTCGCCGCGCGCCTCGGCGTCTCGCAGCATCGCCAGCAGCTCGGGCGCGGTATCCGGATTGCTGCCCAGGCTGTAACGGGGACCGTCCGGCGTATCGCGCCGGGCGATCATCTGCAGCGCCAGATTGCAGCCCTGGGCAAATACGTCACGTGCCGCAAAGGTGTAGTTGGTGCAGACGTGGTCCCTCTGCGCCTGCGCATTCGACAGCCGGCTGCCGGGCCGGAAGAAGAACTCCACCACTCGCACGTTGGCCGGCAGACGCCCGGCGCTCGCGTCACGGGCGTAGTCCAGTTCCGGTACGCCCTCGAATACCCGTGCCAGAAAGGGCTCCAGGAACGCGCGCTCCAGTTCCGAGCCGGGCACCGGCCGCTCCAGCGACAGGGCGGTGAGCAGGCACAGACGCAGCTCCGCGTCCTGCCGGGCACGGGCGTACAGGGCATTGACCAGCTCCACCGGCTTGCCCAGCCCCAGCGGCAGACCGACCTTGAGGTCAGGGCCGAGCCGCGCCAGCACGGCGTCGACGCATAGATCCAGATCGGACAAAAGTTGCGGGCGTGGCGACATGGAGGCCTCCGTCGGGCAATCAGCCCACCCAGTGTGCCGGGGCCTCGGCGCCACTGCCGGCCCGGCCAGGTCGGGACCGTGACGTGGGCAACGGTCCGGCCATGAAAAACCCCCACCCGCGCACGGATGGGGGTCGCAACAGCAGCGGCCTCGAACGCGAGGACGCCAGAGCGCTCAGCCGCGCATGCCGACCTGTTCACAGGCCGGGTGCAGGCTGCCCTTGGCGCTAGGACGCGCTTCCATGCGCTTGAACCAGGCATCGAGGTTGGCCAGCGACGGGTCGCGTGCCTGGCCGACGCCATTGGCGAAGTCCAGGCAGCAGTACAGGATGATATCGGCCAGACGAAGCTGGTTGCCGCAGATGTAATCGCGACCGCCGATCAGCCCGTCCAGCCACTTGAGATTGTGCTGGGCGATGGCCTTGAGCCCCGGCGCGGCTTCGGGCGCACAGTGCACGCGGGTCTTGAACAGCTCCAGACCCTCGGCAAAGCGGAAACCGTTGTAAGTGGCCTCGGTGATGTTGAGTTCCACGCGGCGCTGCCACATGCGCGAAATGGCCTTCTCCTCGGCGTTGTTACCCACCAGCGAATTGCCCGGGTTGACCTCGTCCAGGTATTCGCAGATCGCCACGGTCTCGCCGATGACCGTGCCGTTGTCCAGCTCCAGTGCCGGCGACTGGCCAGCCGGATTCTTGGCCTTGAAGGCCGCCTGGCGATTCTCCCCACCCAGCAGATCCATATCCTGGATGGGGATGTCGATGCCCTTTTCGAGCATGAACATGCGCACCATGCGCGGGTTGGGACCAAACGAGCTCAGCAGTTTCATGTCGCGTTTCTCCTCGGTTGTGCGTTGTAACAGGCAGATGGCCCGCGTCAACTTCGCGGACCAAGGGACTCCAATACTCCCCCGAACCCGGCTCCGGCCGCAACGCATCGAAAATCTGACTGCAATTGGCTTTGCCTCGCCTGCACGGTGTTCCCGCCGTCCAAGGGTCCAGTTCCCGCTGCCCATGTCGCATCCCGTGCCCTCGTGCCCGTGCGCCCTTTCCTCTGGACGCTGGTCGCTTTTGGCTTCGGGACTGCCGCATTTCCAGCTGAGCGCTGATCCGCTGGCAGATCGCGGATGCCTTGCGCGGATGCAGGGTGCGGCCCTCGCGGCTCGCTCCCAGCATGGTCGGCCGATACGCCGCGCTGAGCGCAGGGACGCCACCTCTGCCGCTGGAACCGCGCTCAATCGGCGGCAGCGCCCGGGGACAGGCGCAGCACCTGCCCGCTGTCGGCCCTGAACACCACGATCATGCCGCTGCCCAGTTCACGCGCCAGACCGCCGCCCATGACGATCCAGTAGCCGTGACGACGGTATGCGCGATACGGCGCCTGCGCGCGTACCGCCTCGGCGCCGTAACGCTGCGTCCAGGTTTCGCGCGCACGGGCCAGTGCGGTCTTGCCATCGTCGATGGCGCCGACCGGATCGATGCCGTCCACGGTTTCGTCGGCGGCGATGCCATCGAGGTAGCGTTCGACCCAGGGCAGCCACTGGTCCTGGGCGACCGGAACCGGGGCGCGTCGGTCCACCTGATCGCGCTGCGACTTGAGGTGCAGGTCGTAAGGCGGCGCATACGACGCCGGCAACGGCGCCGCCTTGTCGCCGAGCAGATCGTTGAGGGTCTGGCGAACGGCTTTTGCGACATCGATGGGTGAAGGCGGATCGGGCGGACGCGTGTAGACGATGCGCTGCTCGGCGTCGATCACCACCAGCCAGGGCGTGCGCGTGATGCCGTAGGGTTTGCGCAATGCATCGCCTTTCAACAGCAGCGGAAAACTCAGGCCGCGTTCCTGCATGGCCTGCAGCGGATCGCCGCGTTCGAGGATGTTGATGGTCCAGAGCTTGACGCCGCGGTCGCGGTAGTCGTGCCAGATGTCCTGCACGTAAGGCTGCAGCGCGCGGCTGTATGGACACCACGAAGGCCAGAACATCAGCACCGTGGGCTGGCCGCCGGCATCCTGCGGGAAGCGCACGGTGTCGCCGTCGGGAGTCTGCAGTTCCCAGGCCGGCGCGATGGCCGGGCGCTCCGGCTCCTTCGGCGCTTCGGTCCGGGCAGCGGCCATCCCGGATGCAAGGACCAGAATCAGGCAGACGGTGCTCCGGACAAAGACTGCGCGCATCGATTCGACTCCTGTCGTCCGCCAGGTGCGAACCGCATCAGTGTGCCGCAGCGCGTGCCGGCGGCGCGACGCCAACGACCCTGACCGTGAGTTCCTGCCGGTTCGCGTTCCGGCGTTGCTCGGTGCGAACGGTCCGGACCCTGGTTCGACCGGGATCC
>JAJFJX010000296.1 GCA_021773655.1 Panacagrimonas sp. | reverse complement strand
TGCGTCTCCGGATACACCGTCGGCGCAACGTAGGTCATTTCCTTGGCGGTCATCGTCATTCCCTTTCCATGATCAGCGTACCGCTGCCGTGGCGCGTGCCGAGCGAGCCGCCCGTGCCGTGCGCCAGCGCCAGCGTGCAATTCGGAACCTGCACCTTGGGATGCGCCTCGCCACGCAACTGGCGCACCGCCTCGATGACCTTGGTCATGCCGCCGCGATTGCCAGGGTGGTTGTTGCAGAGACCGCCGCCGTCGGTGTTGAACGGCAGCTTGCCGATGCCGGAAATCAGGTTGCCGTCGGACACGAAGCGACCACCCTCGCCCTTCTTGCAGAAGCCCAGGTCTTCCAGGGTCAGCAGCACGGTGATGGTGAAACTGTCGTAGATCGAGGCGTACTGGATGTCCGGCGGCTTGACGCCGGCCTCGGCGAACGCCGCCGCGCCCGACCAGAGGGCGCCCGTGTCGAGCAGGTTCACCCGGCCGCCGGACTGCGCACGCATGAATTCGCCGGTGCCGATCACCTTCACCAGCGGGCGCTTCAGCTGGCGGGCGATCTCCGGCCGCACCACCACCAGCGCGCCGCCGCCGTCGCTGATCACGCAGCAGTCGAGCCGGTGCAGCGGGTCGGCGATCATCGGCGAGCCGACCACGTCCTGCACCGTCACTACATCGCGCACCACGGCCCGAGGGTTGTGCTGCGCGTGATGCGAGGCGGCCACGCGGATCCACGCCAGCTGCTCGCTGGTGGTGCCGTACTCGTGCATATGGCGCATCGCGGCCATCGCGTAGGTGTTCACGGTGGTCGGCGCATAGGGCAACTCGAAGGGCACATCGGGCGCCGCGCCGTAGTCGCGCGGTGCCGTGCCGGTGGCCATGCCCTCGGCCTTCGGGCGGCCGGCGAGCGTTATCAGCGCCACGTCGCAACGGCCTGCCGCGATCGCCGCCGCCGCGTGCGCGACGTGCACGAGATACGAAGATCCGCCGGTCTCGGTGGTGTCCACATGCCTCAGCTTGAGCCCGAGGTAGTCGACCACGCTCAGCGCGCCCAGACCCGGCGCATCGCCCGCGCAGAAATAGCCGTCGACGTCGCGGATCGACAGGCCGGCGTCGGCCAGTGCTCCGCGCGCCACCTCGGCATGCAGTTGCGCGACCGACTTGTCGTCGGCCCGGCGCGTGGGATGTTCGAACGCGCCGGCGATGTACGCCACGCCCTTCAGACTCATTGCGATACTCCCCCTGGTTTCACGGTTGCCGTTCCCTTGATCACGTCCTGCCCTTTGCCGTTGCGCACCCAGACCTCGTAGAGCGGTGGATCGCTACCCTCACGCAGTTCGCCGCCGCCGGTCACGTCGTCGTCGATGCGCACAGGCTGCACGAAGCGGATCTCCAGATGCACCCGGTTCAGCGCCTCAATGCCCAGCGAGTTCTTCAGCGCCTGCCAGATCAGGGCGACGGACATGGTGCCGTGCGCGATGATGCCGCCCATGGGGCTGCGCGCGGCGAATTCCTTGTCCACGTGAAGGGGGTTGTAATCCCCGGTCAGCGCCGCGTAGTTCAGGATGGTTTCGAAATCGACGTGCTGGGCCGAGGGTTTCAGTTGCTTATCCATGCCGGACCTCACTGCGCGACCAGGGAGGTCATGACGCCGGTGAACAGCAGTTCGCCCGAGCCGGCGGCGCGGGTGACGCTGCGCACGCGTACCCACTTGCGGTCCTTCTTGATCTCCTTGTCGAGGCAGGACACCTCGGTGCGCAGCGCCTCGCCGATGCTCGGCATGCGCGTGATGTCGAAAGTCTGGCCGCCATGCACGCCACCCGGAGGGCGCGGCGAGTTGAGCGCGAGGATGGCATCGACGACGATCATCGCGAGCATGCCGGCCGGCATCACGCCAGGCTCGTCATCGCAAGGGTAGATGCTGCGCCAGCGCGCGACGGTCGCTTCATCGACCTTGAAGTCGCGCGCGCCATAGAGCTTGCCGGGCTGGTAGTGATCGTAGTTGAAGAGGGCTTCGTCGCTCATGATTCCGCCGGCTCCACCTGCGGGACTTTCTGCGTGCTGCCGGGCCGCGCCTGGAAACACAGGCGGACGCGCATCCCGATGCGCACCGTGGCCGGGTCGCAGTTCAGGACGTTGCACATGAAGCGGACACCCTCGTCGAGGTCGATGAGCGCGAGAACGTAAGGCACGGCGCTGGCAAACGCGGGCAGCGGCGCCCGGTGGATCACCGAAAAGCTCGCGACGCGACCCGGGCCGGCGGCAGTCTCCCATCCGAGATCGGCGCCCTGGCAGTGAGCGCACAGCGAGCGCGGATAGAACTGCGCCCGGCCGCAAGCGCGGCAGCGCTGGAAGCGGAATACGTCCTGGTTGGCGCCGTCCCAGTACGGCCGGCTGCAGGCGTCGGGCGCGGGCATCGGCATCGGCATCGGCAGCGATGGAACTTCGGACATGCTCACAGCCTCCCCATGACGATCGAGCAATGGCCGGAGAAGATGCCGCCCAGCGTGTGAGCCAGGGCGACCTCGGCGTCCTTGACCTGGCGCTGCGCGCATTCTCCGCGCAACTGGCGCACGGCTTCCACGACGTGAAACATGCCACCGGCGGCGCCGGACGAGCCGTAGGAGAGCAGTCCGCCGTTGGTGTTGACCGGGAAGCGTCCGCCGATCGCGAACTCGCCGGCCAGCGCCGCCGGGCCGGCTTCGCCGCGGCCATAGAAGCCCATCGATTCGAGCGTGATCAGCAGCGTGCTGGTGAAGCAGTCGTAGACGTGGGCGCTGTCAATGTCGGCGTGCGCGAGCCCGGCCTGGGCCAGTGCGGTCGCCGCCGATTCCTTGCAGCCGAAATCCACCAGCGAAGGTGCGGCGAAGATGTGTTCGTGCGTGTGGCCTTCGCCGATGCCGAGGAGTTCCACCGCGCGACGGGGCAGGTCGCGTGCGGTCTGCGCTGCGCTGACCACCACCGCGGCGCCGCCGTCGGAGACCAGGCAGCAGTCGAGCATGCGCAGCGGCGAAGCGATCACCTTGGACTTGCGCACGTCGTCCATCGTGATCGGTTTTTTCAGGTGCGACTGCGGATGCAGCGCCGCATTGACGCGCTGGTTGACCGCCACCGCGGCCAGGTGCTCGCCGTTGAGCCAGCCCTCGTGGAAATACACCTGGGCCGCCATGGCAAACGCAGCCGGCACGCTCATGCCGTAGGGCTGCTCGTACTGCGGGTGGCCGACATCGGCCAGGGCCGCCTGAACCCGCTCGCCCATGCCGGTGAGGCGATTGTCGCCGGTGACGCACAGCACATGCCGGCAGATGCCGGCTTTCACCAGCGAGGCGGCGTGATGCACCATCAGGCCGGCCGTCACACCGCCCATCGAAATCGAGGCGTTGACCTTGGGATGCAGGCCGACGTATTCGCCGAACACGCCGCCCAGCATCAACTGCGGCGAGGTGAAGGAATACGCGGTCAGCAGCCCGTCGATGTCGGACAGCTTCAGGCCAGCGTCGACGAGGGCGCCGAGCGCGGCTTCGACATGCAGCGACATGCAGGTGCTTTCAGGCAGCGCGCCGACCGCCGTGTCGTGCACGCCGCTGATGATGGCCTTTTTCCCCATCCAGGTTCTCCGCTACGACGCCAGGCTGATATGCACGTTGCGCTGCAGACGGCGGATTTCTTCGATCGCGCCCGTCACCAGGTCGCCCATGATGTCCTTGGCGGGGCGCCGTGCCTTGAGCATACCGCCCACCTGGCCGGCCACATTGAAGAACAGATCCTGCCGCCCCGCCGCCAGTGCGGAGGCGAAGAAATCTTCCATCAGGATGCGCTGGTACGGCGTCTCCATCGTCGGCAGGCCGGACTCGGCCCAGGCCTGCGCGATTTCGTTGTGGAAGGCACGCACCGTCTTTCCGGTCCACACCTTGCTGACGCGAAAACTCTCGGAGTCCGAGGCGATGATCTGATCCTTGCTGGCGTCGAAGATCTCTCATTCTTCGGCTACCAGATACGCGGTACCGAGCCAGGCCGCCTGAGCACCGAGCGCAAGCGCGGCGACGATGCCGCGGCCGTCGCCGATGCCGCCAGCGGCCAGGACCGGCGTCGGGCTCACTGCATCGACCACCTGCGGAATCAGCGGCAGCGTGGCCACCGTGCCGGTATGCCCTCCGGCCTCGGTGCCCTGCGCGACGATCGCATCCACGCCGGACTTCTGCTGCCGCACGGCGTTGCGCACCGACCCGGACAGCCCGATCAGCTTCATGCCCTGCGCACGGGCGCGCGGCAGCAGGAATTCGGGGTCACCGAGTCCGGCCGCAAAGAGCGGCACGCGTTCCTCGAACACCACTTCGAGCACCCGCTTGGCGTACTCGATGTTGACCACGGTCTCGTCCGCTGGCCTGGCTTCCGGCAGGCCGTAGCGCTGGATCAGCGTTTGCACGAAGGCCGCATGCTCGGGAAAGCGGCGGCGGATCTCCTCGCGCACGCCCGAGCGTGTGTCCGGCGCATCGGCGATGCGCACCGGCAGCAACAGATCGACGCCGAATGGACGGTCGGTCAGCGAGCGGACCTCGCGGATACGCCGCCGCGTCTCCTCGGGCGACAGCCCCGAGCAGCCCAGGACCCCGGCGCCTCCGGCCTCGGAGACCGCAGCGACCAGGCGCGGCGGGGTGGCGCGCCCGCCGACGCCCATGCCCGCGAGCAGGATCGGGTACTCGATGCCGAGGAGGTCGCAGAAAGCGTTGTGAAAGATCGGACGGGCCATCATTCGAACTCGTGGATGCGTATCGCCTGCCAATGCTACCTAACAAGCGATAGTTTTTCTTGCAGGCCGGATGACTATACTTTCGCCGCACGGCTCCGGGGATCGATGAGCCTGAAAACCCAGGACGAAGGAGCGACGCTTGAAAGAGGAACTGCAGTACCTGATTGCCGACGAGGCCCGCCTGCGCGAGGCTCTGGCACAGGCCGACGTGGCGACGCTGCTGATGGTGCTGGTCCATCTGTCCGGCAACGAAGCCTGGCTCGATGAAATGCGCCCCTGGATCAAGGGGCCCTGGGACTACAGCGTGTCAGCGCCGCCGCAGTTGGTGGCGGCGGTTCACGACCGCCTCGTCGAGGTGATCCGCAGCCTGGCCGCCGATGGCGCTGCCAGGCCCGAGCAGCCCTCGCACGAACTGCTGCAAAAGATGATGAGCGTGTGTGTCGGCGAAGCCGTCGCCGATGAATACCTGCCGCTGGCGCTCGATGAAATGGGCCTGTCCGACGAGACCCGGCGTCCGCCGACCGCCGCGCCCGAGACGAAATTGAAAGTCGCGGTGATCGGTGCGGGCATGTCGGGCCTGTGCACCGCCATCAAGCTGCGCGAAGCCGGCATCGGGTTCGTGGTCTTCGAGAAGAACGACACCGTCGGCGGCACCTGGTACGAAAACAGATATCCCGGCTGCGGTGTCGATACGCCCAACCATTTCTATTCCTACTCGTTCGAGCCCAGCCACCACTGGAGCGAGTTCTACTCCAAGCGCGACGAGCTGCATGCGTACTTCGAACGCTGCGCCGACAAATACGACGTGCGGCGCCACATCCGCTTCAAAGCGGAAGTGGAGGAGGCCCGCTATGACGAATAGCGCCAGTGCTGGACCCTGACGGTGCGTGATCGCCAGGGTGGGGTCGAGACGCATGAATTCGCCGCCCTCGTGTGCGCGGTCGGCCAGTTGAACCGTCCGCAGGTGCCACAGATTCCCGGCATGGAGGACTTCCGCGGTCCGCTGCTGCACAGCGCGCAGTGGGACCCAGAAATCCATGATGCCAAGGGCCGCCGCGTGGCGGTGGTCGGTACCGGTGCCAGCGCGATCCAGATCGTTCCCGCGATTGTCTCGCAAGTCGAGAGCCTGACGATCTTCCAGCGCTCGCCGCCGTGGATCGTGCACAACCCCAACTACCACCGCCGCGTCAGCGAGGGCATGCGCTGGGTGCTGCGCCACCTCCCCTATTACGCCAAGTGGTACCGCTTCCAGTTGTTCTGGGGCTTTGCCGACGGGCTGCACCCGACGCTGCAGATCGACCCCGGCTGGGAGCACCCGGAGCGCTCTCTCAATGCCACCAACGAGCGCCACCGGCGCGCCATCATCAAGCATGTGGAGCGCGAGATCGGCGACGACCCGGAACTGCTGGCCAAGGTGATTCCGGATTACCCGCCTTACGGCAAGCGCATCCTGATCGACACCCACTGGTACAAGGCGCTCAAGCAAGCGAACGTGGAACTGGTCACCACGCCGATCGATCACATCGATGGCGGCGCCATCGTCGCAACCGACGGCCACAGCTACTCCGCCGACATGATCGTCCTGGCCACCGGCTTCCAGGCCCGCCGCCTGCTATGGCCGATGAACGTCGTCGGCCGCGGCGGCCGCAGCATCGGTGAGCTGTGGGGCGAAGACGATCCGCGTGCGCATCTCGGCATCACGGTGCCGGGCTTCCCGAATTTCTTCGTGCTGTACGGCCCGAACACCAACCTCGGCCACGGCGGCAGCGCGATCTTTCACACCGAGTGCCAGGTCCGCTACACCGTGCAGTGCCTGCTGGCGTTGCGCGACGGCGGCATACGGACGCTCGAATGCCGGCAGGATGTACACGACGCCTACAACGCGCGGGTGGACGAGGCGCACGGGCGCATGATCTGGAGCCATCCGGGCATGAACACCTGGTACCGCAACCGCAAGGGCAGAGTCTTCGCCAACTCGCCCTGGCGCCTGGTGGACTACTGGAGCATGACCCGGACCCCGGACCTGCGCGACTTCATCGTCCGCGCCGAATAGTTCAGGCCCGCTCGAATATTGCGGCCATGCCCTGGCCACCGCCGACGCACATCGTCTCCAGCCCGTAACGGCCGCCGCGGCGCTTGAGCTCGTGCATCAGCGTCACCAGGATGCGCACGCCGGTCGCGCCGATGGGGTGGCCCAGCGAGATGCCGGAGCCGTTGACGTTGAGCCGATCCGGATCGTTCCAGTTCCAGCCCTTGAGCACCGCCAGCGCCTGCGCCGCGAAGGCCTCGTTGAGTTCGACCAGACTCATCTGATCGAAACCCAGGCCGGTGCGGGCGAACAGCTTGTTGACCGCGGGCACCGGGCCGATCCCCATGGTCGCGGGGTGGCAGCCCGCCGAGGCCCAGCCGTTCAGATACCCGATCGGTTCCAGCTTCAGTTCCGCGAGGCGATCTTCGGCGACCACCAGGCAGGCGGCCGACGCATCGTTCTGCTGGCTGGCGTTGCCGGCGGTGACGATGCCGTCCTTGAGCACCGGCCGGAGCTTGGCCAGGGACTCCATCGATGTCGCTGCACGGATGCCCTCGTCGCGATCAAAGACGAGCGGCGGGCCCTTCTTCTGCGGGACCTCCAGCGGCACGACCTCGTCCGCGAAGCGGCCTTCCGACCAGGCCGCCGCCGCGCGCTGATGACTGCGCATGGCGAATGCGTCCGACTCCTCGCGCGTGATGCCGTATTCCTTTGCCAGGTTCTCGGCGGTCTCCGGCATGCCCGAAATGACCCCGAAGCGTTCCACCGGCTGCGAACGCTCGCGGCCGCGCTGCAGACGGTCGTGCATCGTCACCGAGCCCGCGCGCGAACCCCAGCGCATGTCGGTGCTGTAGTACTCGATGTTGCTCATGCTCTCGACGCCCACCACCAGCACCACGTCGGCCGCGCCGGTCTGCACCATCATTCCGGCATCGACCACCGCCTGCAGCCCGGACCCGCAGCGCCGGTCCAACGTGTAGCCCGGCACCTCGATGGGCAGGCCGGCTCCCAGCGCCGCATAGCGTCCCAGACAGGGGGACTCGCTGGTGGCATACGACTGCGCCAAAACCACCTCGTCGATGCGCGCAGGATCAACGCCGCTGCGTTCCACCACCGCCTTGATGATGTGCACCGCCAGCGCGTCCGCCGTCAGCGGTCTGAGTGTGCCGCCGAAAGCGCCGACAGCGGTCCGCAAGGGAGTGACGATTGCTGCACGCCGTAGAGACATTGGGTTGATCCTGGGCCGCCTGATAGAAGGCTCTAGCCTAACATGCGTTATGGACGCAGACCTCCCCGCGGCACGCCTCCATGAGCGCCTTGGAATGGGTCGCCGCGTCAGACCCGAGCGCAAAACTTTTCATCGCTCGCCCAGGCAGTTATTGCGGGCCATCGTGGGCGCAACCGACCTGCATGTGATCCAGAAGCTCGATGCTGCACGAGGTCGCGACAAGGAAGCGGGCAGCTACGTCGCCCCCTTCAAAAGCAGGCTGCGCAGCATTCCGGTGACCGGCGCCGTCATGAGCATCGCCTTGCACGATGGGATCGAATTCGCCAGCGTAATCGAGCACACCCATGATTCCGCTGCGCGCCATGGTCGCCGCTGAGCTTCAGCGCTAGATTGGCAGCAGGCCCACCTTCCTCCCTCCCTCTCCTCGCCCGCATGAAACTGCTCCAACCCGATGATCTGGATCTCTCGGCCTACATTCGTCCCGGCGACGGCCTGATATGGGGGCAGGCCAGCGCCGAGCCGCTGGTGCTGACGCGCGCCCTGATGGCGCAGCGTCACGCGCTCCAGGGACCGTTGGAGGCCTTCATCGGCGCGACCTGGTCGGATGTACTGGCGCCCGAGCAGGCAGACGTGATCAGGTTCCGCTCGTACTGCGGTGCGGGCGCCAATCGCAAACTGGCCAGAGCCGGTGTCCTCGACCTGCTGCCCGTCCACTACTCGCAGCTTGCGTCGCTGATCCGCTCCCGCCACATCAAGGCGGACGTGCTGCTGCTACAGGTCGCACCCGCAGACGCAGACGGCCGCTACAGCCTGTCGCTGGCCTCGGAATATCTGCTCGCCGCCATCGATGTGGCGCGGACGATCATCGTGGAGATCAACGAGCAGGCGCCGCACACTTTCGGCGAGCGCAGCCTGTCGGCGGATGACATCAGCATCGCGATCGAAACCTCTCGGCCACCGCTGGGGCCGCCGCGCGGCGCACCCGGCGCGGCGGAGCGCGCCGTCGCCGCGCGGGTGGCGGATCTGATCGAGGACGGTGCCACCTTGCAGTTCGGTATCGGCGGCATTCCGGAAGCGGTGCTCGCCGCCCTGGGCAACCGGCGGGATCTGGGCATCCACACCGGCGCGCTGGGCGACGCGGCGGTCGACCTCATCGAGTCGGGGGTCATCAACAACGCGCGCAAGTCACGCGATGCCGGTATCGCCATCGCCGGGCTCGCGATGGGCGGGCCGAAGCTGCACCGGTTTCTGCACGGGAACCGAAGCGTGCAGTTCCGCAGTGTCGAATACACGCACGATGCGCAGGTGCTGGCCAGCCATGATCGACTGGCCGCGATCAATTCCGCGGTCGAGGTGGATCTCACCGGGCAGATCAATGCCGAGGTGGCGGGCGGCACCTACGTCGGTGCGGTGGGCGGTGCCATCGATTTCCTGCGCGCGGCGCATCGTTCGCGCGGAGGGCTGCCGATCGTGGCGCTTGCGGCGACGGTGGGAGAAGGCGAAAAATGCAGCAGCCGCATCGTCGCGCGACTCAGCGGGCCGGTGAGCACGCCGCGCAGCGATACGGGGCTGATCGTGACCGAATACGGCGTCGCCGACCTGCGCGGGCTATCCCTGTCGCAACGGATCGCCCGCATGATCGAGATCGCCGCACCGGAGTTCCGCGAGGGCCTGGCGCGGGCGGCTGCCGAACGCGACTACGACTGAGCGTCGCGTTTCACCCGCCGGTCATCCCGCGCGCTGCCTGCCTTCCTTCAGCCTGTTACGGAGTTTCGAAGCGAACCCTCAGACATTGTGAAATTTTCGTAGCGAGCGCAGGCAGTTTGCGGTCCGGTGGAGCGCAGCAACCGCAATGTCCGGAATGTACCGGCGTCCATGCGGATTACGAGCACCTCCGGAGCACAAAATGCCGAGCGCAGCGGAAAAGTTCAGATGCGCTCAGTGCTGGCCTATCGGGGTATGCACCACCAGCCCGTCCAGCGCCTGACTGGCCTTGACTTGGCAACCGAGGCGGGACTGCTTGTCGCGCGTGCCGACCAGGCCGAGCATCTCGTTTTCCATCTCGTCCATCGGCGGCAGGCGGTCGACAAACTCCGGAGCCACGTGCACGTGACAGGTTCCGCAGGCGCAGCATCCGCCGCAGTCGCCGTCGATGCCGGGAACCAGGTTCTGCACTGCGGCCTCCATCAGCGAAAGGCCTTCCGGGACTTCGACGTCGCGGCGCACGTTGCTGTGGTCTACAAAGGTGATCTTGATCATGGGTATTGCTCCTCAGGTTATCGGTGCCCGTGACGAACGGGCTTTGGTTGCTGCGTTCAGGCACGACCGGCCCGCCACGCGCACTGCAATTGGCAGTGCGCGCGCCGACGGCGTCGGTGTTGCCGACCGGATGCGATCAGGCGTTGATGCGCACCGGCAGCGACTTGTAGCCGCGGAAGATGATGCTCACGTCGGTTGCCTCCGGCGCGCCCACCACTTCGATCTGCATCGGCTTGGTCCAGCGCTTGAGGATTTCCTCCCACAGCACGCGGATCTGCAGTTCCGCCAGGCGATTGCCCATGCAGCGATGGATGCCGAAGCCGAATGACAGATGCTGGCGCGGACGCGCGCGGTCGATGATGAAGGTGTCGGGCTGATCGATGGCATCCGGGTCGCGATTGCCCGACAGGTACCACATGATTACCTTGTCGCCCTTCTTGATCTGCTTGCCGCCCAGCGTGGTGTCGCTCAGCGCAGTGCGGCGCATGTGGGTGAGCGGCGTCTGCCAGCGGATGATCTCGGGCACCATCGAGGCCACCAGCGCCGGCTTTTCGCATAGCTTGCGGTATTCGTCCGGGAACTCGTTGAGCGCCAGCAGGCCGCCGCTCATCGAATTGCGCGTGGTGTCATTTCCGCCGACGATCAGCAAAATCAGATTGCCCAGGTACTCGTTGGGCGTCATGTCGCGAGTGGCAGGCGAGTGCGCCAGCATCGAGACCAGGTCGAACTTGGGCGGGGCGTTGATCCGCTCGTTCCACAGGCGCGTGAAATAAGCCAGGCATTCGCCGAGTTCGGCCATGCGCGCCTCGTTGGATTCCACCACTGTGGATCCCGATTCCGGGCTCGCCGAGGCGACTTCCGACCAGCGCGTCAGCTTGCTGCGCTCGTCCCAGGGGAAGTCGAACAGCAGGGCGAGCATCTGCGTGGTCAGTTCGATGGACACGCGATCCACCCAGTTGAAGGTCTGGTTGAGCGGCAGGCCGTCGAGCACCTCGCCGGTGCGCTGGCGCATCGCACCCTCCAGCTGGGCCAGGGTTTCGGGTGAAACCGTGGGGCTTACCGCCCGGCGTTGCTCATCGTGCTTGGGCGGGTCCATGCTGATGAACATCGGCGTGTCCAGCGCCAAGGTGCCATCCTCGATGGTCACGCCACCGGCTTCGGAAGAGAAGATCAGGGGTTTGGTTTCGACCTCGATGATGTCCTTGTAGCGCGTCACCGACCAGTACGGCCCATACAAGCTGTTCTTGGCGCAATAGTGGATCGGGTCCTCGCGGCGCAGCCGGTCGAAGTAGGCGCCGATGGTGCCGCTGCGGAACAACTTGGTGTCGGCGACATCGATCTGGTCCAGTGGGATCGAATTGGCCTCCTCGACGGCTTTGCTGGAATACGGGGATGCGGTTGCATTCATATCGACTTCTCCTCGTTGGCATCGGCTGGAATGGGAATGTCGCCGAAAGTGGGGCAACCATACGAGGCCACCCTCCGGCTGTCGCCTAACGTTTGATAGGCTCGGCACCGAAAGTAGCGCGCCGGACCAGGTTTGACTGGAGGAGACGGCGCCTAACGACCCGGGGGTGGCGCGGCCGAGACAGGTCTCGCTCCGAAACTGGGCATGTGAGGAGCAAAGATGACTTCGGACATGCACGAAGAGGATGTGGCCGGGTCGGCCTCGTTCGGCCGCCACGACCCGGGCGAAGCGGTGGCCACCCCGGCTGCGCGGCCCGCGCAGGCAGTGCCCGCCGACAGCGAAGCCCCGCGCATCGCCGGGAATGTGCTGCATCGTTCGATGCTGCCGCTGCCTTCGGCCCGCGACCACGTG
>JAJFJX010000295.1 GCA_021773655.1 Panacagrimonas sp. | reverse complement strand
CCCCGCATCGCCACCTTGCTGGCACGCAGCCGCGAGGATGAGCCCGAGCTGGAGATTCGCGTCTTCGAGCTGCCGTTCGCGCAGCAGCTCAAGATGCTGCACAACGATCTGCTGGACATCGGCTTTGCGTTGTCAAACGCGGTGCATGATGGCGTCGTCGCCGAGCCGGTGTGGACCGATCCGCTGTCGGTGATCCTGCCCGCACGCCATCCCTTGCTGGCACACGTGCAGGTGCCGCTGGCCGAAGCCCTGAAGTTCCCGCTGGTTCTGTGCCATCCCGAATCGGGATCGGGCTGCCGCCATCAGATTCAAGCGATGCTGCAGGACGCAGGCACGCCGCTCAAGCTGGTCGATGAAGTGACCAGCCTCGGCGTGATGTTGACCCTGGTCGGCGCCGGCTACGGCATCGGCTTCGCCATCGCCTCGCAGGTGCAGACGCTACAGCGCCCGGACATCTCCATTCGTCCCCTGGCCGGCATCCCACCGATGCTCTCTACCTACCTGCTGCGCCGCCAGGGCGAACCCTCGGAGCCCATGAAGCGGTTCATCGAGCGGGTGAAAGACGGGGCTGCGCCGGTCGATGATGAGCCAGTCCTTTGAGGACGGCAGCTCGCCTGTCCGTTGCGGCCTGTGGCGTGATGTGTCAGTAGACAGATAGACTTCGGAATGAAATCCGATGCTCTGGCTGTTGGTGGATGTGCTCGGCTCGCTTTGGATCACCCGCCACGGCCTGCGTTGACCAGGCCGAAGACTTGAGTCCACAATCGAGTCCATTCCGTGACGCTTGGATCGGAAAAGACGTTCGTAATAAACGAGTTAGTGACCGGGTGCTGTTCCCATCACCCGCTCCAGAATCCAGCTCGTTCCCCTGTCGCCCCCGCGCCCTGTTCCTGTCGACCCTTCCATGCCCAGATTGCCGTCGAGCCGATCCGGTGGCAGCCGCGGACGCACGTCCGCCACTTCCGCGCGTCCGGGTGCCGCCGCTGCGATCCCGCTGCGGCTGATCCACCGTGTGCCCTGGCTGCGACGCTGGACGCGGGCTTCGCCACCGCCGGTGGTCGAGATGCCCGCTGCGCGATGGTTCGCTTGGCCGCGACGGCTGCTCGGACGCTTGCGGACTCCGCCTGTGGAGACCAAGCCGCCATGGTCATCGAAGGTCTTGCGCCGCGTCCGTGCTCCGCTGCAGCGGACCGCCCGGGTGGTGCAGGCGGCGCGTCAGGCGCGTTTGCCCAGGACCCGCTGGGAGCGGTTGCGGGAAGCCGCCGCGCTGGCCATGCGTGATCCGACCGAGGCCGCACGCTGGGAGCGTCTGATGGGTCTGAGCGTCGCGCTGGCGCGACCCCGGCGTGCGTTGCCGGCAGTCGTTGCCAAGCGCCCGCGCCGAGATCGCTGGCTGAACCTGTGGGGATCGGCGCCGACGCCGACGCCGACGCCAATGCCGGAGACCACCGGCATGCGCGGACGACTGCAGGCGCTCAGGCGCATGTTGAGGGCTTCGGCACGAAAAGACCCCGGCGCGGGCCGGGGTCCGGGTTCTGGTGGCAGGCCGGGCGCCGGGCGCCGGCCCTGAACCGGAGACGCCCGACCTGATGGCGGGCGTCCGACCGATGATCAGCGCAGGTGAATATTGCCGCCGGAGACGCGCACCTTGGTGCCGGTGCTGATGCCGGCCGGGTCGGTCACGTTGACAGTCTGGTAGCTGCCGTTCTCCATATTGACGCCGACCCGGTAGTAGTTTGTCGCACGGACCCGCTTCTCCGCCTCGTGTCCGCCAAAGCCTCCGGCAATGGCGCCGGCTGCGGTGGCCAGATCGTTGCCGCTGCCGCTGCCGAACTGGTGGCCGATGACGCCGCCGGCGATGGCGCCCATCACTGCGCCGGCGCCGCTGCCCTGGCCTTTCTCCTTGACCAGCTCGATGGAGGCCACCGTCCCGCATTCGTTGCACACCGGCGGCGGCTTGGCCGCTGCGACCGGGGCGGGTTTCGGGCGCGGTGCGGCGGGCCGTGGTGCCGGTTCGGGTTTGGGTTCCGGTGCGGCCGCGGGTTCCTGGGCGGCGTCCGCAGAGGCAGTGTCGGCTTCCAGAATTTCCTCGGCGTCAGCTTCGGCCTGGGGGTCATCCTGTGGCGGCGCGCAGGCCGACAAGGCCAGGACCCACGCAAAAGCGGCTGCAACGAATGGCGAGCGACTCATGAAAACCTCCAATAAAGCAATTCTGACTGCATGATGGTGCGGTGCCCTTGCGGGCGGACCGTCATTGTGGCTGCGCATGGTGCGGTCGTCGACTGAACCGGGCCTGACCCATTCATCGGGTCTTCCCGGTGCTCTGCAGCAGGGGCTGGACGAAGGCCAGGAAGGCATCGGCGACGGCCTGCGGAGCTTCTACCTGGGGGTAGTGGCCGATGCCCGGCAGACTGACCACGTCGGCAGCCGGAATCAGTTCGCGGTAGCGGCTGACCATGTGTGCGCCGGACACCGGATCTTCGGGGCCGTTGATCAGTCGCAACGGCACCGGGGTAGTTTGCAGGGCATCGACCCAGCGCTCGCGATGCCTGCGGCGGTCGAGGATGTAGCGGATCAGCCGGTGCGCGATGCGGTGACCGTCGTTGTGCGTGCACAGCTTCCAGAACGCGTCGAGCAGCGCCGGGTCCGGCTGCGTCTGCGGGCCGAACACCGCCGCCAGGCTGCGACCGAAACGCCGGCGATCGTTGAGCCGGGAGATCAATGGCCCGAGTGGCCCGAGCAGCAGCGTCTGCACCGGACGTGCGCGGTGCGTTTCCGGGAACAGCCCTCCATTGAGCAGGGTGACCGAGGCCAGTTCCAGCCGCGGCGGTGGTCGTCGCAGATGACGAGCCAGAAGCTCCTGCGCCACGCTGACGCCGTAGTCGTGCGCCAGCACGTGAACCTGGTCCACGCGCAGGCGCGCCAGCAGGTCTTCGTGCAGGTCCACCTGATCCATCAGGTCGTAAGGGTGGTCGGGCGGCTTGGCGGAGAACCCGAAACCGATCATGTCCGGAGCCACGATGCGTCCAAAGCTGCCCTCGATCCGTGGCCAGAGCTCGGCAAAGTCATAGCTGGAGGTGGGAAAGCCGTGGATCAGCAGCAGGACCGGACCGCCGCTGCGCTGCTGGTCGATGTAGTAGATCGGATGGCCGCGGTGTTCGAACCACAGGCCACGCTGATGCCAGGAGTTGATGGGGATCATGCGGCTTGCGGTAGCGGTACGGTTTGAGGCGCCTGGCGCGGCGTCGGTAAG
>JAJFJX010000294.1 GCA_021773655.1 Panacagrimonas sp. | reverse complement strand
ACCGAATAGGGACGCCTTCGCAACGATTCGGTCAGTTGGCCACCTTCTTCGTAGCCGACATAGCCCGGCGGTGCGCCGATCAGGCGCGCCACGCTGTGGCGTTCGCCGTATTCGGACATGTCGATGCGCACCATCGCCTCGTCGGTGTCGAACAGGAAGCCCGCAAGCGCCTTGCACAGTTCGGTCTTGCCGACGCCGGTCGGGCCGAGGAACAGGAAGGAGCCGATCGGCCGGTTCGGGTCCGACAGCCCGGCGCGCGAGCGGCGGATGGCGTTGGCGACCGCGGTCACCGCCTCGTCCTGGCCGACCACGCGCCGGTGCAGCGCCTCTTCCATGCGCAGCAGCTTTTCGCGCTCGCCCTCCATCAGCTTGGAGACCGGGATGCCGGTCCAGCGCGCGACGATCTCGGCGATCTCTTCTTCGGACACACTGGTGCGCAGCAGGCGCGATTCGGGTGCCGGCAAACGAGCCGCGTCGGTCGGGGCTGCGGCCAGGCGCTTCTCGAGTTCCGGGATCTTTCCGTACTGGAGTTCAGCCATGCGCGCGAGGTCGCCGGCGCGACGCGCGGCTTCCATGTCGGAACGGGCGCGCTCGAGCTCCTCCTTGACGCTTGCGCTGCCGGCGACGCTGGCCTTCTCCGCCTTCCAGCGCTCGCCAAGATCGCTGGATTCGCGCTCGAGCCTGGCGATCTGCGTTTCGAGTTCGGCCAGCGAGCGACGCGCGCCCTCGTCGTCCTCTTTCTTCAGCGCCTCGCGCTCGATCTTGAACTGGATCAGGCGTCGGTCGAGCCGGTCCAGCGCCTCGGGCTTGGAATCGATCTCGATGCGGATGCGGCTCGCGGCCTCGTCCATCAGGTCGATGGCCTTGTCGGGAAGATTTCGATCGGTGATGTAGCGGTGACTGAGCTTGGCGGCGGCAATGAGCGCACCGTCGCTGATGTCGACGCCGTGGTGCACCTCGTAGCGTTCCTTGAGGCCTCGCAGGATGGCGATGGTGTCCTCCACGCTCGGTTCGCCGACGAACACCTTCTGGAAGCGTCGTTCCAGTGCCGCGTCCTTCTCGATGTACTTGCGGTACTCGTCGAGCGTGGTTGCGCCGATGCAATGCAGTTCGCCGCGCGCGAGCGCCGGCTTGAGCATGTTGCCGGCGTCCATCGCCCCTTCGGCCTTGCCGGCGCCGACCAGGGTGTGGATTTCGTCGATGAACAGGATCACCTGGCCTTCGCACTTGGCGAGGTCATTGAGCACCGCCTTGAGGCGCTCCTCGAATTCGCCGCGGTACTTGGCGCCGGCGATCAGAGAGCCCAGGTCCAGCGTCAGCAGACGGCGGTTCTTGAGCGACTCGGGCACCTCGCCGTTGACGATGCGCTGCGCGAGCCCTTCGACGATCGCGGTCTTGCCCACGCCGGGTTCGCCGATCAACGCGGGGTTGTTCTTGGTGCGGCGGCTCAGGACCTGGATCACGCGACGGATCTCCTCGTCGCGGCCGATGACCGGGTCCAGCTTGCTGGCGCGCGCGCGCTCGGTGAGGTCGATGGTGTACTTCTCCAGCGCCTGGCGCTGGTCCTCGGCGTTGGCGGAATCCACCTTCTGTCCGCCCCTGACGCGCTCGATGGCCTGCTCCACCAACTCCCTTCGCGCCCCGGCCGCACGCAGGGCCTCGCCGCCCGCGCCCTTGTCGTCACAGGCCGCGAGCACGAACAGCTCCGAAGAAATGAACTGGTCACCACGCTTCTGCGCCAGCTTGTCGGCCAGGTTGAGCAGGCGCAGCAGATCCGGTGACACCGACACCTCGCCGGTGGCATGGCCCAGGCGTGGCAGCCGTTCCAGGGCCTGTTGCAGGCGGGTGCGCAGCAGGTCGCCATTGACCCCGGCCGCCTGCAGCAGGGGCTGGATGCTGCCGCCATCCTGGGCCAGCAGCGCGGCCAGAACATGGACCGGATCGATGGCATTGTGATCGCGGCCCACGGCCAGGCTCTGGGCCTCGGACAGGGCCTCCTGAAAGCGGCTGGTGAGTTTTTCGGGTCGCATGGTCGGGTTTTCCTGAAATCGAGTAGCGGTTAGATGGCTCTGGACGCGCGCGTTTCAAGATTGAACTCCGGAAGGCCGCCGCGTCTGACAAAACCACTGGCATTGGGGCGAAACCCTTCTGATATCCTTTCGGCTGGTTTTCAAGCTGCCGGCCCGATATGGAGAAGTGCAACCGAGCGGACCGATTCCCGACCCGCGGTGCCCGTAGTCAGGGGGCATGCCGGGCATGGCTTCTGGTGCTGGCTCTGGTGGCTTCGGGTGGGGTCTTGGCCCAGCAGGGAACTCCGCGTACGGGCAAAGGTATCGAATCCAGTCCCGGCGCAACGGTTCGGACGCCTGCGGCAATGCAACCGCAAACCCGGGAAGCCCGATTGCCGCAGACCGAGGATCCGGTGCAGGCATCCGGCTCGACCCTGAGCTTGGCGCGCGGCGACGTCGTCACCATGACAGTGTTCGGGCGTCCCGAGTTGACCGGGACGCGGTACGTGTCCGATCAGGGCCAGATCAACGCGCCGCTGATGGGACCGATCGACGTCCTGGGGCTGTCCCCCACTGGGGCCGCCAAGCGGATCGAGATGGCATATCGGGAAGGTCAGTATCTGATCGACCCGCAGGTCAACCTGGTCATGGCAGCGGTCCGCAGCCAGCAGATCAGCGTGCTCGGCGAAGTCGGCAATCCGGGCCGCTATCCGATCGAAACGCGAACCACCGTGCTCGACGCGCTGGCTCAGGCCGGCGGGATCAGTCAGCTCGGAGCGCAGCGGGTATTCATCCTGCGGCGGGGTCCCGACGGAGGCGAGATCCCCGAACGTCTGGAAGTGGACCTCACGGCCGTGTTGCAGACCGGCGTCGGCCGGGTCGCCGAGCTGCGCGCCGGAGACACCCTGATCGTGCCCCGCGCAAAGCTCTTCTACATCTACGGTCAGGTCAACGCGCCCAGCTCCTACGTGCTGCGCGATGGTCTGACCATCATCGAGGCCATTTCCATGGCCGGCGGCCTGACCCAACTGGGTTCGGTGCGACGCATCGAAGTCAAGCGGCGGGATGCCGAGGGCAGGGTCGAATCCTACGATGTGGATGTCGACGATCCGGTGCTTGCGGAGGATGTGATCAACGTCAAGGAACGCTTGTTCTGATGAGCTCGGTCGATCTCTACGGCGTGCGTGACCCGGGGAGCGAAAGTTTCGGGCCGGTTCTGTCCCTGAAGCAGTTGTGGGTGATTTTCTGGGCCTACCGCTACATCATCCTCGCGGTGCCGGTCCTGTTCGCAGCAGTTGCGATCGGTGTGGTCAAGTTCCTGGTGCCCAAGCAATACGACGCCCGAGTGACCATGTTCGTCGCCTACCAGGGCGGCGATACGCTGTCTTCCGACAACATCATCGGCAACGACGTGTGGGGCTTCATTTCCACGCAGATGGAGCTGATGCGTTCTAACGGCATTCTGATTCCCGTGGTGGAAAAACTCGGCCTGCACAAGCGTGAGGACTATGTCCGACGCTATGTCGGAGACGGGTCGGAGGACAGCCTGATCCGCCATGCTGCCGCGGTGCTGTTCGAGAGGACCTACGTCCTGCCGGGACAGGGAACGCGATTCATGTATCTGTTCGCCAGGGACGAGGATCGCGATTTCTCCGCCACCCTGGCCAACACCATCGCGGATGTCTACATGGACGTGCAGCTCAGGCAGATCGTCGACCCGGTGAACAAGAGGATCGACCGCTACGGTGAGCAGATCGAAACCCTTCGCGCCAATGTCGAGGCAGCCCAGACGAAGATCGCCGAATTCCAGGAACGCACCGGGCTGGTCAATCTCAGAGAGGCCGTGGACGTGGAAGGCGGCCGCCTGAGCGATCTGGAACAGCGGCTCGGGGACGCCGTGGCCCAGCGTCAGGCCGCACAGGCCAGGCTGTGTCGGGTCAGGAAGGGGGATACCGGAGTGGTGGATTCGGCGCTGGTGTCCAGTCTGCGGACCCAGATCCAGGCGCAACAGACCTTGTTGCTCGAAAAGGGGCAGTCCCTGGGCCCGCGGCATCCGACGATGATCTCGATCAGGGCCGAAATCGAACATCTGCAGAATCAGCTGGACCGGGAGCTGCGGACCTTCATCGGCAGCGCACAATCCGAGGTCAATTCACTCAAGGCCATCGAGGCCGAGCTCGAAGCCGAAGTCGAGGCAAACCGCCGCGAGTCGCTGCGCAACCGCAAGCATCGCGACGAGGGCTCCAGGCTGCTGCAGGCGCTGGATTCAGCGACCAAGGTGTATCAGTCGGCGCTGGACTCGTTCGAGCTGGCCCAGTTCGGTACCCAGATGGCCGTGACCAACGTCAATATCATCAGCCGTGCGACGCCGCCAGCCCGGCCGGTTCCAGGTGGGCGCAAGATAATCATGATGGCGATAGCCTTCGGAGGCATCCTGGCCGCGGGCGCGTGCCTGTTGTACGAGTTGCTCAACCGTCGCATCCGTTGCCGGGAAGACCTGGAACACGATCTCAACATTCCGGTGCTCATGGAACTGCGCCCGGCGAGCTGATCGGTGCGTTCTCGGCGTCCCGGCAGCGGTGGGTTACTGCCTCGGGGCCGGAACCGAAAACGTGCAGCACCGACCGGCCAACCATCATCCTCCCGTGCCGCTACCCTCGTACTGCCGTCATCGGGTCGGTAGAAGGGCGCCGGAGCGTCCGCACGCAGTGCGTGGTCTGCCAGGCGCAACGAG
>JAJFJX010000293.1 GCA_021773655.1 Panacagrimonas sp. | reverse complement strand
GGTGCAGCTTTCAGTGGAGCGCATCGACGACATCGAAGACGAACTGACCGTGGGCGCATGCCAGAAAGTCAGCGGGCCCGCGGGCTGGCTCTACGAATTCGAGATCTGCGCCGGCAGCCGCTGGCTGGCCCGTGGTCGCGCAGCCGTGGTGATCTTTTCGCGTGGCTGGATCCGCTCATCCTGAAGGGCTCCAAGGAAAGCGTGCACTGGCTCGATTCGAATCGTCATGCCGACCAAATCCGGTATCCGGGCGTTTGAACTTCAACGACCTGCCGGCGGCTGGATTCCGGATTTCGCCGGATTGACGATCCATGCAGGGAATCCTTAAGTGTCCGAGCGAACAGAGGAACCCGGCGCGAGTCTTCACAATCATGCGACCCGCCGCACTGGCGAGCGTTATCGAGAAGTGAAACGAACATGAAACTTGCAACCTCCGCCGCAATTCTGGTCATGGCCCTGGGTCTGGGCGCTTGCGAACGCAATGTGCCGGTGCCAGGCCCGGCCGGCCCGCAGGGTGAGACCGGCAACCAGGGCAACACCGGCAACACCGGCGACACCGGGTCGAAGGGCTCAACCGGCAGTCAGGGCAGCACCGGCCATACCGGGGCGACGGGCGATACCGGCGAGCAGGGCGAGGCCGGTGAAACGGGTGGTGACACCATCATCGTCGTCCCGCCGACCGAATAATCCAGACTGACAGGGCGCCGCGTGGCTGTTGTGGCAGCGTGCGGCGCGCTTGTTGACCCGCTGCCTTGTGGCGGGTCCATGCGGGGTCTGTCAGGCAGGCTTGCCGGGCACAAGCGCAGCCGAATGGGTGAGCAGACGATCCTCTTCCCGTTTGACCACGGCGTAGCACTCGCAGGTCAGCGTCTCCAGTCTTGGGCGGTCGAGCACCGTAACCTGGCCACGGTTGTAGCTGATCACGCCGAGCTTCTGCAGCTTTCCGGCTGCGTCGGTGACGCCTTCGCGGCGCACGCCGAGCATGTTGGCGATCAGTTCCTGGGTCATGGTCAGGCGGTTGCCGGACAGCCGGTCCAGCGACAGCAACAGCCAGCGGCACAGTTGCTGGTCGATGGTGTGATGGCGGTTGCACACAGCGGTCTGCGCCATCTGGGTGATCAGCGCCTGGGTGTAACGCAGCATCAGCCCCAGCATTTCGCCGTGACGGTTGAACTCGTCCTTGAGCCTTTGTCCGGGCAGGCGATATGCAGAACCTGCGCTCTGCACGACGGCGCGGCTGGGCGTGGATTCCCCGCCCATGAACAGGGAAATCCCGACCAGGCCCTCGTTGCCCACTATCGAGATCTCCGCCGACGCGCCGTTCTCCATCACGTACAGCAGCGACACGATCGAATCAGTGGGGAAGTACACGTGGCGCAGGGTGTCACCGGACTCGTACAAGACCTTGCCCAGTGGCAGCGGAATCAGTTCCAGCGCGGGAAACAGCCGCTTCTTGACCTCTTCTGGCAACGCGGAGAGAAGGTGATTCTGCAGAGGGGAGATTGAACCTGACATGTCAGCCGTAACTGGGTGCCTGTCGAGACGGGGACGGGAGTTGAGCCCTGACAGACAACATTCTAAGGAACGCCAATTGAGTCATATGTACGCTAACGAACATAGCAGGCGTAGGCCCGTTTCTTCTACTGCCCGCCTGATCCGGGCTGCGCACTCGCCTCAAGCACAGGCGAGGAGGCGGGACGGTGGAGAACGAATCGAAGCAGGCAATCTGGAGGCGACTCGTGCGGGCGCATGAGGCGAGGTGCCTGAGGCGACGGGCTTTTCCAGGGTCGCTAGTAGAACGTGCCGATGGTGAGCGTCGGCAGCTTCGTCTGGCTGGCGACAAAGATGAGGGTCTTGCGGGTCTGCGGCTTCTTGAAGCGGATGCGGCGCAGGTGTCCCGGTCAGTGCTTCTGGCTGTAGAAGCCATTGAGGGCAATGGTCTGGTCGCACAGGACGCCCGTCGAGCGCTTGATCGGATCGCGGAAACCCATGTGGCAGAGCTTCCGGGATTGCGCCGCCAAGCGGACCTCGATTTCGCGCGAGCACTCGCCAAAAGCCGGTTTTGCGAAGGTCATGACATGAAACTGCCCGGCGCTGATCAGCACACTAGACCGACTGCGCAATGGCATGCCGACGGTTTCGCAGCATGCTGCGTGACCGTGCCGCCAGCGCCGTGGGGTGCGTCCGCAGGTGTGTTCGGGGTGGAGGCGCCGGACCTCATGCGCTCCGGGGCCCGCAAGGCATTGATCCGAACCCGGCCTGGCGAGTCGTTGACGGGGTTCGACGTTGGACGCTACTTCGACAATTTCATTCGGTTGCGCAGCAGCTTGATGCCGCCGCCAGGGGCAGGCCGACGAGACGCGGTGCCCGACCCTGCGCGCCATCCAGGCGCGCTGTCGCGGGCTGCCGGCATTCCGTCCAGCCCGCCCGAAGAGGCGGGCCCCATCCTGAAATACTGCTGCAATATTGCTGGGGGGGACTGTGATGGCGATCACAGTTGCCAGCATTCATCCGTCCGGGGCACGAGTAGGCTAACCGTGTCTCGTGAAGGTCGAATCCGAACACCCGCCAAGGTCCGCCAAGGCTCGCCGCGTCACCCTCCAGGATCTGGAAATCGCGCGCGACAGGGCTCCCGGCCAGACCTTAAGAGATGGTTCGCGGGCCTTTCCGGCGCACAGCCGGATCCGGATCGTGACTCGGCATCAAACGCACTTCCTCACAGCAAGCCGGCAACCGAATTCACACGAATGCATCCTCAAAGCGGCCAGATCCTTCCGTTCCCTCAGTCGCGCGTCCGCCGCCCGCCGCCGCTGAGCGTGGAGTTCTCGACCCAGCCGGAGGCCGGACACGAAGAGGGACGCCGCTGGACGCGCTTGAGGATCACCGTCCGGGACAGTGGTGACTTTCTGTGCGAGAAAGTGCGCGGACCCAGTCCGCTGGACGTCGACGCCGCCACGGTCGAATCTCTGGAGCAGGCGCGTCGCTTTTTTGGCGGCGGCTGGATCGTCAAGGAGCTGTTTGCCTCGCTCGACCCGGTGCGGTTCCCGCGCTGGAGCTGAAAGCCGGCGGCACGCGTCGCGTTCCGCATTCGCCCGGGCCTGTCTTCACCTGCCGCCGGGCGACGGCTAAGCTTGCGCCCCCGCCGCCCCGCCCAAGGGGTCCGGCATCGTGATCGCGGCCGTATGGCGACCGCGAACTCCACCTGGGAAGGCAGATCATGAGCACCCCCCTGAACCGTCACAGCCGCACCATCACCGGCGGCGTCGCCCGATCACCGAACCGCGCCATGCTGCGCGCGGTGGGCTTCGGTGACACCGATTTCGACAAGCCCATCGTCGGTGTCGCCAACGGTCACTCCACCATGAACCCGTGCAACGCCGGCATCCAGCCGCTGGCTGATCGCGCCGGCGAGGCCATCCGGGCGGCGGGCGGCATGCCACAGAGTTTCGGCTTCCCCACCGTCACCGACGGCATCTCGATGGGCACCGAAGGCATGAAGTATTCGCTGGTGTCGCGCGAAGTGATCGCAGATGCCATCGAGACCGCGGCTTCGAGCCAGTGCATGGACGGCGTGCTGGTGGTGGGCGGCTGCGACAAGAACATGCCCGGCGCCATGATCGGCATGTTGCGCATGAATATTCCCGGTGTGTTCGTCTATGCCGGCACCATCAAGCCAGGCACCTGGAAGGGCGTGCCGCTGACCGTGGTGTCGGCCTTCGAGGCCGTGGGCGCGTTCAACGGCGGCAGCATGTCGCGCGAGGACATGGAAGGCATCGAACGCAACGCCTGCCCCAGTGTTGGCGCCTGCGGAGGCATGTTCACCGCCAACACCATGTCCAGTGCCTTCGAGGCGCTGGGCATGAGCCTGCTGGGCTCCTCGCAGATGGCCTCACCCGACGGCGAAAAAGCCGACTCCGCCGCCGAGTCCGGCCGGGTGCTGATCGAGGCGATCAAGGCGGATCTGAAGCCGCGTGACATCGTGACCCGCAAGGCCATCGAAAACGCCATCACGCTGGTCATGGCCACCGGCGGCTCGACCAATGCCGTGCTGCACTTCCTGGCCATCGCGCACGCCGCGCACGTGGAATTCTCCATCGACGACATCGAGCACATCCGCCTGCGCACGCCGGTACTGTGCGACCTCAAGCCCTCGGGCAAGTACGTGGCGGTGGACCTGCACCGCGCCG
>JAJFJX010000292.1 GCA_021773655.1 Panacagrimonas sp. | reverse complement strand
GCGGCCGAGGCCGGCCTGCCGGCCCTGGGCTACAACACGCCCTTGCGCGCCATCAACCAGGTGCTGTGGCAGCACATGACACAGGCAGGTGTCACGGCGTTTCGTCCGGCCTCGCTGCGACACTTCGAGCTTGATCAGGCGGGGGTGCGGATCCATCTGGATGCAGCCGGTCATCCCGTGCTGCACGCGCAGTTGCTGGTGGCTGCCGACGGCGCGCGCTCTGCGGTGCGAGAGCAGCTCGGGCAGTCCGCACAGACCCGCGACTACGGTCAATCGGCCATCGTCACTGCGGTGCGGCCACAGTATCCGCACGACGGGGTCGCCTACGAGCGCTTCCTGCCCGGCGGTCCGCTGGCCATCCTGCCCAAGCCCGACGACGACCACGGCCACGCCTGCTCGCTGGTGTGGACCGTGGCCACGAACGAGCTGCCGGAATGGATGGGACTGGACGACGCCGAATTCCTGACACGCGCCGCCGACCGTTTCGGCGAGCGCCTGGGTCGTCTGCTGGCACTGGGTCAGCGTCACAGCTATCCGCTGCATCGCGTGGTGAGCGAGGCGCTGACCGCGCCGCGCACCGTGTTCATCGGCAACGCCGCGCAGAGCCTGCATCCGGTGGCGGCACAGGGGTTCAATCTGGGGTTGCGTGACGTGGCGGCGCTGGCCGAAGTGCTGCGTGAGGCTGCGGACGCCGGCCACGCGGCGCTGCTGTCGGACTACGTGGCTCGCCGCCGACAGGACCGTCAGCGTGTGTCCGATTTCACCGATCTCCTCGTGCGTCTGTTCTCCAACACCGTGCCGGGGCTGCGCCAGTTGCGCCACCTCGGCCTTCTGGCGCTGGAGCTGGACACGCCGGCGCGACAGGCAATCCTGCAGCAGAACCTGGGCCTGGCCACCGCACTGCCGGAGACGACATCCCGGCCATGAGCGCGAAACCGGAACGCTGCGACATCGCCGTGATCGGCGGCGGCATCACCGGCCTGGCGATGGCCTCGGCGCTGCACCAGCACGGCTTTGCCGTGCAACTGATCGAGCGCGCAGACCGCGCACCGCGCCACGACCCTGCCGGATACGATCCGCGCGTCTATGCCCTGTCGCCGGCGACCGCCGGGTTCCTGCAGGACCTGAACGTGTGGGAAGCCATCTGCGTCACGCGCGCAGCGCCGATGCCGCGCATGCAGGTATGGGACCGCAGCCTTGCAACGGGGCTGCACTTCTCAGCCTCGGGTCTAGGCCACGGCGTGCTGGGCTGGATCGTCGAGCACAGCCTGATCGCGCAGTGCCTGTGGCAGGCCCTGCCGGCCGAATGCCTGCGCTGCGGAGTGGAAGCCAGCGACATCGTCTTCCACGACCACGCGGTCCGGCTGGGGCTGTCGGACGGCAGCGAGCTGACTGCCGCGCTGGCCATCGGCGCCGAAGGCGCGCAATCCGGCCTGCGCGATGCCGCAGGCATCGACACTCTGGGCTGGCGCTACGAATCCAGCGCGGTGGTCTGTCACCTGCACAGCGACACGCCGCACCAGGGCCGGGCCTTGCAGCGCTTTCTGCAATCCGGGCCGGTGGCGCTGCTACCGCTGGCGGACGGCCGCCGCTCGCTGGTCTGGTCCACCACCGACACCGACGCCCAGGCCCTGCTGGCGCTGGACGACGAAGCCTTCTGCGCCCAGCTCGGTGACGCGATGCAGAACGCTGCCGGTGCCCTGAGCACACCCACCCCCAGACTGCGCTTCGGCCTGCGCCTGATGCATGCCCGCGACTACGTGGCACCGCGCTGCGCGCTGATCGGCGACAGCGCGCACCTGATCCATCCAATGGCCGGCCAGGGCCTGAATCTGGGCCTGGCCGATGCCGAACAACTGGCTCGCGAGCTGGCCAGCGCACGCGCGGCCGGTCGCGATTGGAGCGCGCTGCGCACGCTCAGGCGCTACGAGCGCGCCCGCCAGGCGCACAACCTGGAAATGCTTGCGCTGACCGATGCGCTGGGTCGCGCCTACCGCCTGGACCTGCCCGGCTGGCAGCGCCTGCTGAGCCTGGGCCTGGGTGCGGTGGAGCGCGCTCCCCTGGTCAAGCAGGTGCTGGCAGGACGGGCGGCGCAGTCTTGAATCTCGCCGGAGGATTGAACTACACCCGGGTCGCCTGCGCGCCCGCGCCTGTGGCGGAAAATCCGCAGCAACGGCATACGGCCCACCTTCGCTGGCGGGGCCCGCCGCGCTGCCGCGCCACGATGCTCAGACGCGTCTGCATACGGCCGACGGCCGACGCCTGACCGATACCAACCGTCCGCGGCTCGTTGTTCTCGATGTTCTCGGCGCACCCGGCGCACCCGGCGCAATCAAGACCTGATCCCGAACAGGCGGCGCGCCTCGCATCGCCAGCGCTACGTCACCCGGTTCCGCCAGCGGGGTCACCCGCAGTCCGGACCCTGATAGCCACAGGTTGGGGCCGTGCGGCGATCGCGTGTCCAGCAGTTTCATCGGCCCGGCTGTCGATCAATCCTGGCGAAAGCCGCTAGACTAAGGCCATCGATCCACCCACGTGCGAGAGACCGTCGCTTGCGACGGCGCCGAAGGCGCAAACCCGCTCGTCAATCGCTCAGGCAAATGGAGTGCGTGGTGGTCCGTGGCAACGCGGACAGGTCGACTCTGGAGAGTGTTTCGCGCTGGCGAAACCACCGATGGGGCAAGCCTGCAGCACGGCTGAACTCTCAGGTCCGGGCAACCGGGAAGACAGAGGAGCGATCACGAGTTCAGTTCATCGCTGCACGGGATCGCATGCTCAAAAGAACCGCCCTGTATGACGCGCACCGGCACCTCGGCGCCAGACTGGTGGATTTTGCCGGCTGGGAGATGCCGATCAGCTATGTCTCCCAGCTCGAAGAACACCACGCCGTGCGCCAGCACGCCGGCATGTTCGATGTCTCGCACATGTGCGTGATCGACCTTCACGGCGAGCGGGTCCGCACCATGCTGTCCCGGGTACTGGCCAACGACGTGGCCAAACTCGTCCTCCCCGGCAAGGCGCTGTACGGCTGCCTGTTGCGCGAAGACGGCGGCGTGCTGGACGATCTGATCACCTACCTGCACAACGAGCATCACTTCCGGCTGGTGGTCAACGCCGGCACCGCCGGGCAGGACATCGACTGGCTACAGGCCCAGGCCCGCGTCCACGGCGTGGAGGTCCGGCCGCGACGCGATCTCGGCATCCTCGCCGTGCAGGGTCCGCAGGCGCGCGACAGCGTCCATGCGGTACTGCCACGCAGCCTGGCTGCCACCGCCGCCGCCCTGCCGCCTTTCAGTGCCTGCGAAGGCGACGGCGTCTTCATCGCGCGCACCGGCTACACCGGCGAGGACGGATACGAGATCGTCGCGCCGCAGGCCCAGATGCCGGCACTTTGGACGGCACTGCTGCAGCTCGGCGTCAGGCCCTGCGGGCTGGGCGCTCGCGACACCCTGCGCCTGGAGGCCGGCATGAACCTCTATGGCCAGGACATGGACGCGTCCGTCACGCCGCTGGAAGCCGGCCTGGGCTGGACCGTTGCGATGACTGCTGATCGCGATTTCATCGGTCGGCGCGCCCTGGAGCACCAACGGCAGACCGCGCACCGGCGCCAGGTCGGACTGTTGCTGGAAGGGCGCGGCGTGTTGCGCGCCCACATGCCGGTGCGCTTTGCCGATGGCACCACCGGCGAGATCACCAGTGGCGGCTTCGCACCCACGCTCAAGCGCTCCATCGCTCTGGCCCGGGTGGAACCGACCAATGCCTCCGAATGCGAGGTCCGTATCCGCGATGCCTGGCAGCCGGCGCGCATCTGCAAGCCGCCGTTCGTGCGTCGTGGCAAGAGCCTGATCAGCGGGACCTGATACGCGCACGCGCCAACGACCACCTCGCCGCAACTTCCCCACCCGAGAATCTCCATGAGCCAAACGCCAGCGGAACTGAAATACGCCAAGTCACATGAGTGGGTCAGAGTGGAGGCCGACGGCACCCTCACCCTGGGGATCACCGACCACGCCCAGAGCGCGCTGGGCGATCTGGTCTTCGTGGAACTGCCCAAGATCGGCCGCAAGCTGGCCGCCGGCGAAGCCTGCGCGGTGGTCGAATCGGTCAAGGCCGCCTCCGACGTCTACGCGCCGGTGGCCGGCGAAGTCATCGAAACCAACCCGGCACTGGCCGACGCCCCCGAGGCGATCAACACCGAGCCCTACGCCGGCGGCTGGATGTGGAAGATGAAGCCGTCCGAGGCCGGGGCCGTGGACCGCCTGCTCGATGCCGCCGGCTACACCGCGACCCTGGACTGAAAACTGACGCCCTACCCCGACTGACGCCCCACCATGCCCTTCATTCCCCACACCCGGGCCGATGTCGCCACCATGCTGGACACCATCGGCGTCCCCAGTGTCGAGACCCTGTTCGACGAGATTCCCGCCGACCTGCGATGCGGGCCTCTGACCGGCATCCCGGAAGGCTTGCCGGAAATGGAGATCGGCCGCCTGATGACGGCCCGCGCGGCCCGGGACGGACGGCTGATCAACTTCTGCGGCGCCGGGGCCTACGAACACCACATTCCGGCGGCGGTATGGGAGATCGCCACCCGCGGCGAGTTCTATTCGGCCTACACGCCCTACCAGGCCGAGGCCTCGCAGGGCACGCTGCAGTTGCTCTACGAGTTCCAGACCATGATGGCCGAACTCACCGGCATGGAGGTCTCCAACGCCTCGCTGTACGACGGCGCCACCGCGCTGGCCGAGGCCCTGCTGATGGCGGCGCGCGTGCAGTCCGACCGACCGACGCAGGAAGTGTGGATGCCCCAGGCCCTGCACCCCTACTACGCCGAGGTGGTGGCCAGTTGCACCGCGGCCCAGGGCCTGAAGATCCGCCGCCTGCCCTACGACCCGGCCAGCGGCCGGACCTGCCCGCCCCGCAGCCCTCCCGCCGAAGCGCCGATCGCGGTGGTCACGGCGCAGCCCAACGTCTTCGGCGTGCTGGAGGATGTCGACGCCCTCACCGACTGGGCGCATGCATGCGGTGCGCTGGCCATCGGGCTGGTCAACCCCACCGCGCTTGCGGTGCTCAGGCCGCCCGGGCAATGGGGTGCCCGCGGCTGCGACATCGCCTGCGGCGAAGGCCAGCCACTGGGGGCGCCACTGTCCAGCGGCGGGCCCTACTTCGGCTTTCTGACCGCGCGCAAATCACTGGTGCGGCAGATGCCCGGCCGCATCGTCGGCCAGACGGTCGACCTCGACGGCAAGCGCGGCTTTGCGCTGACCCTGCAGGCCCGCGAACAGCACATCCGC
>JAJFJX010000291.1 GCA_021773655.1 Panacagrimonas sp. | reverse complement strand
TCCCAACGCCAAGTATCCTGATATCAGTGACAAACCGGATGACACGATTCTCGGCCTAATGGAGCTCCCCTACTGGCTCCTCGGCAATTTTGCGACCGTGGCCGAAGCACGCCAAGCGCTCAAGAGCGTCAACGTCTACAGCTACGTCGTTCCCTTTCTCAAAGAGGTCCCCACAATCCACTTTCCCATTCACGATGCGACGGGCGATAGCATCGTGATTGAGTTTATCGATGGAGAAATGCACATCTGGGACAATGAGGTGGGCGTTTGCACCAACTCCCCCTCATACCCATGGCATACAACTAACCTGCGCAACTACATCAACCTCAACGCCCTCAACGCTGGTAAGACAACCCTCGATGGCTCCGTCCTGCAGCAGACCGGGCAAGGGACCGGCATGCTTGGCATCCCCGGCGACTGGACTCCCCCCTCCCGCTTCGTCCGCATCGCCCTCTTCAAAGACTTCCTCACCCAGCCCAAGACGGCCGCAAAAGGAATCAACGCCGCCCTCCATCTCCTCAATACCGTTGATTTTCCCTTCGGCGATGTTCGGGAGGGAGAGAAGAGCAGCACCTTTGACTACACGCAATGGGCCGTCGTTAAAGACCTCACCCACAAGAAGCTCTACTTCCGCACCTACGACGACCTCAACACCCGCACGTTCGAGAGTCCTACCCTCTCTGACGGAGCGCCTCGTACATCAACACCGTCGTCGCCATCGCCACGTTAAGCGAGTCTGCAACACCCCTCATCGGAATCCGCACCTTTAGATCGGCCCCCTCCATCCACTTGTCGCTCAACCCCAGCTGCTCCGTCCCCACCACAATCGCCAGTGGGCCCGTCATGTCCACCTCCGTGTAGCTCTTTTCCGCAGCCGGCGTCGCCGCCAGCGTCCGAATGTTACGCGCGGCTAGCCACTCCAACGTCTCCTCACTACTCGCCTCAACGACCGGAATCGTGAACAGCGTCCCCACACTCGCCCGCACCACATTCGGATTGTGCACATCCGTGCACCGGTCGACCACAATTACTCCATCCACACCCGTTGCATCGCTTGAGCGCAAAATCGTCCCCAAATTTCCCGGCTTCTCAATCGCCTCCGCAATCACAAAAAGAGACCCACTCAACTCATCCAACTTTCGATGTCTCTGCTTCGCAACGGCGAGCAGTCCATCGGGACGATCCCGATACGACAACTTCCGAAAGACAGCCTCATTGCACTCCAACACCTCGCCACCCGCACGATCAATCAGCGCCCCCTCATTGCTCCCCAAGAACAACTCTGAACAGGTGTAGAGCCGCTCAATCTCCATCCCCCCATCAACCGCCCGCAACAACTCCCGATATCCCTCAATCAAAAAGAGATCAGACTTCTCCCGCTCACGTCGCTCACGCAACTTGACCGCCCCCTTCACTCCTTCATTTTGCAAGCTTATAACCCGCCTTGCCATCAATTCTTCCTCCGGGGACTGCTGCAGCAGCCGATCTTCGCGATTGAACTCCTCGTCCATGACACGGCCATGTACGTTCGTCGTGCACTCCCGAATCTCAGCCGCTTCGCTAGCCCCGGGCGCAAGAATTGATGGCAAGGCGGGTTATTAATCACTTCTCCCACCTCGCAATTGTTCCACTGGGAACAGGTCGCTCACCTGCGAGCACCATCTCTCTCTCCTCAACCCTCCCCTCTCCAAACACCTGAAGCAACAGATTCCGTAAACAGACAGGTGTGTAACCCGGCGTGTGACAGGAGAAGATCACCACCTTTGGCTCCAACTGCCGACAGAGATCGAGCAGCCCTTGAATCTCCTCATCGATCTTGAAGACCTCCCCCTTCGCTCCCCGTCCAAACGACGGCGGATCGAGCACCACCACATCATACTTGTTTCCCCGCTTCGCCTCTCGAATCAGAAACTTAATCGCATCATCCACGATCCACCGAACCGGCGCCTTTTCCAATCCATTGAGACGTGCATTCTCCCGCGCCCAAGCGACCATCCCCTTCGACGCATCGACGTGACACACTTCCGCACCCGCCTTCGCCGCCGCCAACGTCACTCCCCCCGAATAGGCAAAAAGATTGAGAACCCGCATCCCCTCCTTCACATTCTCCTGCAGCCAGCCCCAAGTGGGTGCCTGCTCCGGAAAAATCCCAAGGTGTCCAAAATCGGTCGAACTGAGGCGGAATCGAATCCCCTCCACCTCAATCACCCACTCTTTGGGAAGCACTCCACTCCACCCCTTATCGCGGACAAACGTCGCATCCGCCTTCCACTTCTTTCCACGCTTCCACACCGCCTGCGCGCAGGGGCGTGCGAGCACGTGCGGCCCAAACCGCTCGAGCTTCCTCCCATCCCCACTATCGATCAAAGAGTACTCATTCATCGAGTCGAGATTATAACCCGCCTTACCATCTATCCGCAATCGCGATAGCCGGACCAGTTTTGCCGCTAGCTTCGCGGGCTAGATAGCAAGGCGGGTTTGTAAATCAGAAGGGACAATGAAGTAAAAGCTATTCCCCTTTTCCACCCTGGTTAGAAGCCCCTCCCTCTCCAAACCAAGGAGGTCTGTCCGCGCCGTCTGATAGGCAACGCCACTCTCCGTCTGATGCTCCTTAATAGTAAAAACTTCTCTAGGGTTTTTTAGCGCGTGAAGAACAACCCGCGATTGCCTCAAGTTGAGACCTGGAATCGCCATCACATCAGCCAGCTGATCGTGCTCTGAGAGCAAATATTCGTGTAGCGAATTGACCGCATCTGTGATCACCCCCAGATTGAAGTGAAGAAAGTAGGTCAAATCGGCCTCATCCACCTCCGTGTAGAGGTAGGCCCGACCGTATTGTCCCAGCTTTTGCAAAATCACTTTCGAGATGGAAAGATACTCGAAATGCCAATAGCCACTCTTGATCATGTACCAGTAGAAGAGGGCGCGCGCCGTCCGTCCATTCCCGTCCACAAACGGATGGATGTAGGCCAGTGCAAAATGTAGGAAAATTGCGCGGACCACCGGGTGAACAAATGTATCTAGTACTCCATCCAGAAAGTTCTGGGAAGTTGAGAAGGCGCGACCCCCAGAGGCGAGGCGCGCGATGGAGGCGATGTGTTCATCGCCGAAGCAGCGCAACGAAGCATCTGGGAGGTCAGCCGCGCTCAACTTGTCAGAACTTTCTGGATGGGGTACTAGTTTCCCATCATTCGCAAAAGCAATCAAAGCATCGAGATCGGCTCCGATTCTCTCTGCGGGAGGCGGCTCAAAGACCACTTCCCCTTGCATGTCTTCCACCCGCACATCCTCTGAGGTCTCCCGGTACCGCCCCCTATCTTCTGTGCGAAGCGTTCCTTCCGTGATCCGATCATGCAATTCCATCAGAAGCTCATGCGATAGCGGTTCCTCCGCATACTCCTTAATCGCTTGCATCGCCTGAAAGTTGTTGTAGATCATCCGCTCCGATCGATCGCGCGGCTTCCGGCCACTGAGCAACATCTTCTTCGCCACACGCAGCGTCGTCGCCGCCCCCTCCACCTGTGAGGAGGTGCTCGCCTCCTCAATCAATGAGTGAATGAGGTGCTGCGGTTGCAAAGGGGTGGGGCTTGCCCAACGATCAATCTGATGTAGAGCAGCTTGCAAATGCTCGGGCAGCCAAAATCGAAACGGCCTCCCCTCAACATCCTTCAGCGGAAGCTCCTTTAGCTGCCCCTCCCGCTGGAGCTTCAGATAGGCCCACGCCGCTTCCCGGTCGGCACCCTTAGGAAACCGCTGCACCCGAAACTTGTCCCAGTAGTAGTAACGCTCGTTGGCCTTCTGCAGAATTGACGTCAGCCCCTCCTGCTCCACCACCTTAACCCGCTTCCAATCAGGAGCTTTCTCTGGTCGCTTGCTCATACCCCCATCATACAATTCCTACTAATTTAGGTCAAATTAGTAGGCTTTGACACGCAGCTACTAAAGCCTCAGAGCCTGAAGGAGTTGAGCAAGGGCAAAGTTGGTACTCCGCTGAATGATCGACGACCGATTACCCCGGAAGTGGCGGGTGGTGGTCTCAGTTTTGCCATTGCGGCCGACGGCAAAGCAGACGGTGCCCACCGATTTCTCATCAGTGCCCCCCGTAGGGCCTGCAATCCCGGTGATTGCAACCGCAAGATCAGCACCTGTAAGACGAACCGCGCCGGCCGCCATTTCCGCCGCCGTCTCCTCACTCACTGCGCCGTGCGCTGGAAGGGTGGTGACACCAAGCAGACCCTCTTTCACCTGATCGGAGTAGGCGACAATGCCACCCACAAAGAACTCCGACGCACCGGAAAAATGAGTGAGCCGTGCAGCGACGCTGCCAGCGGTGCACGACTCGGCGGTGGCGATGGTGAGCCCCTTTTCCACGGCCAGCAGATGAACGGCCTCTTCGAGAGTGCCACTCGGCGACTCAAAGGTCTGATCAGGAAAGGCGGCGAGCAATGCCTCGCGGAGGGGAACCACTTGCTCCTCAGTGTCGGCGGTGAGGCGGACGGTAACAACGCCCAAACTTGGGTAGATGCCAACACCGACATCATCAATGATGAGTTTGCGAAGCACAGTGTCGATGTCAATCTCACGGACATTGAAAATATTGACGGTCTCACGGTGTTGCGCTTTGCGGTGCGGAAGAAGCGGGAGCACCTGCTCGGTGAACATCGCCTCCATCTCAACAGGGACGCCCGGAAGGAGAATGAGCTGGGTGTGGTCGGGTTGGAAGAGGAGACCTGGCGCCGTGCCCACACTATTGTGAAGGGGTGTGGCCTCCGTGGGAATGGTCGCCTGCTCCTCTAGCGTGGGAAAATCAGTGCCGAATCGCTCGACGAGCCGGTCATACACTTGCTTGTTTTTCTCAATGGGACAGCCGATCAGCTTTGCGACGGTGGTGCGGGTGGTGTCATCAAGTGTGGGGCCAAGGCCACCTGAGCAAACAACGAGATCATTTTCACCAAGGGCCCGAAAGAGACCGCTATGCAGCGCCTCCGCCTCATCAGGAAGAACGGTGTGGCGGGTCACTTCGTAGCCCGCCTCGATCAG
>JAJFJX010000030.1 GCA_021773655.1 Panacagrimonas sp. | reverse complement strand
AGAGGTGTCGGTCTCGGAAAAAACCCTTGAATATCTCTACCTGGAAGGAAAAGATTATTTATTCCTCGACGTTGACGAGCTCGACAATGTGACCGTTCCTCCCAAAGTGATTGGAGAGAGCGTCAACTACCTCAAAGAGGGGATCCAGGTGAAGGCGATTTTCTACGGCGACCAAGTGTTCACCGTTGAACTTCCCGCCTTTTTAGAGCTGGCCGTTTCCAAAGTGGAAGAGGCGCGGAAGTCGAGAGTGCCGGTTGCCAACGTGACCAAGATTGCCATCTTAGAGACTGGTGCGAAAGTGGAAGTCCCTCCGTTTGTGGAGGTGGGCGATATTTTGAAAGTAGACACTCGCGCTGGCGAGTTTATCCAAAGAGTGTAGGAGAGGGGTTTAAGCATGGAATTCGATCTCAAGAAAGTGAAAGAGCTGATGGCGGCAATGGACAAAGCTGGAGCCTCACGCGTCCGTCTCAAGGTGGGCGAAGAAGAGATCGAAATCGATCGCAGTGCGCCCGACGCTCCCGTTGTTCATCATCACGCACCACCACCTGTCGCAGCAGCTGCACCGATTCCAGCCGCCGCACCAGCACCAGTTGTGGAGTCTGGTACGTTCATCACCGCACCCATGGTAGGCACCTTCTACGGCGCCCCCTCGCCAGAAGCCGACTCGTTTGTCAAGGTGGGCGACACCGTCTCAGAAGATACTGTCGTCTGTATCGTCGAGGCGATGAAGGTGATGAACGAGGTCAAAGCAGGTGTGAAAGGAGTGATCAAAGAGGTCCTCCTCGAGACCAGTCACCCCGTCGAGTTCGGCGCCAAACTCTTTAGAGTAGGGTAGGCTCATGCGCAAGGTATTGATCGCTAACCGGGGCGAAATCGCCGTCCGTATCATTCGCGCTTGTCACGACCTTGGTCTACAGACCGTCGCCGTCTACTCCGAGCCAGACGCAGAAGCGCTGCACGTCCTACAGGCCGATGAGGCGATCTGCATAGGAAAAGCACCCTCAGCTGAGTCCTATC
Source organism: Panacagrimonas sp. (assembly GCA_021773655.1). Lineage (GTDB taxonomy): Bacteria > Pseudomonadota > Gammaproteobacteria > Nevskiales > Nevskiaceae > Panacagrimonas. Next base: position 2,396 of record JAJFJX010000030.1, on the reverse strand, counting down.
TTAAGTTTTCCAACATCCTCTCAGCGTGTGAGATCACCGGCGCTGACGCCGTTCACCCTGGCTACGGATTTCTAGCCGAGAACGCCCACTTCGCCTCCATCTGTGAGTCGTGCGGCGTCAACTTCATCGGCCCCTCCGCTGCGGCCATCGAAGCGCTCGGCGACAAGGCGCGCGCCAAGGCGACCGCCCGCGCCGCCAAGTGCCCCGTCATTCCCGGTTCCAAAGGAGTCGTCTCCGACATTCCTGCCGCCGAAAACGAGATCCAGAAGATTGGCTATCCCGTCTTTATCAAAGCGGTTGCCGGTGGCGGTGGACGTGGCATTCGCATTGCGCACAACGCCGCAGAGTTCCGGAAGATGTTCGTCGCGGCCCGCGCTGAAGCAGAGGTCTGTTTTGGCAACCCGGACGTCTACCTCGAGAAGATGATCCTTAATCCCCGTCACATCGAAGTGCAGATCATCGGAGACAAGAAGGGAAACGTTATCCACCTTGGCGAGCGGGACTGCACCATGCAACGGCGCCGCCAAAAGCTGATCGAAGAGAGCCCAAGCCCCGTCGTCTCACCCAAACTGCGCCGCGCCATGGGGACAGCCGCTGTCAGCATCGCCAAGCACGCCAACTACTACTCTGCAGGTACCGTCGAGTTCCTTCTCGACCGGGACGGCGAGTATTACTTCATGGAGATGAACACCCGGATTCAGGTCGAGCACACTGTCTCAGAAGAGCTCACCGGCATCGACCTCATCCGCGAGCAGCTCCGCGTTGCCATGGGCAAGACGCTGAGAAAAAAACAGAAAGATGTCGAGTTCAAAGGGCACGTCATCCAGCTCCGGATCAACGCCGAAAACCCCGCCACCGGATTCACCCCCTCACCCGGCAAGCTTGACCATTTCATCCCCCCTGGCGGCCCCAACGTCCGCATCGACACCGCCTGCTACAGCGGCTACACCATTCCCCCCTATTACGATTCGATGATCGCCAAACTGATCGTCCGCGGAACCACCCGCGCCGAAGCCATCACCACCGCCAAGCGGTGCCTCCGCGAGTTCCACATCACCGGCATCCACACCACCATCCCGTTCCACACCTATATGATGGACGACCCCGCCTTCAACGGTGGCAAGGCGTACGACCTTGCCTACGTCGACGCTCTCATCGAAAGCGGCTTCAAATTCGACAATACATCATCGGGTGGAAACTAGTTTTGAATTGATCTAAACCGATCAAATCATCTATTATTTTTTCATGGATATATTTATCCGAGATTCAGCACAGACATTTTTCTTCGATGCCGTCATGTTGGGGGTCATGCACCCACCGGTCCCGAAGGTTGCAACCCTCCTTGCATTTGCAGGCACCACTTACCAGCGGGGCCCCGAGAAGGCGGTTGTTTACACCCTCGATGCGCTAGCCATCTATGGTCTTCTTAGCGTTGTTCGTAGCCCCCTCCGCTGGACCAATCTCCTCCGACTGGGCGGCACTTCTATTTGGGGTGGCCTCCGCATTTGGGTAGCAACAAATCCAAGCTTGCAGGCACTGGTTGGAGCTGGCTATGTTTTCGGCAAAAGGTGGCTGAAGACCAAGCTCTTTCCATCGCACAGGAAGCAGCACGTGTCTGTAAAGCGAATCGATAACAGGGATAAGTTATGGAACTCGCTGGTGACGAATGTGGGCAAAAAAGTTGTTACATCGACGATTGCTCTAGACGACGCACTCAAGACCGAAATCGGTGAGCTACTTACCGTTTACAGGGATCAAAAGACGTCTAAACGGAAGCTAACCAAGGAAGAAAGGGAGTTGCTGGTGGGAGTCACAGCATGCCTGGTTCAGGCTGTGGCCGGCAGTGAGCCAGTGACGTTTGGCACTACCGAGCAACTCAAATGGTTGGCGAAAAATTCCCAGGTTTATTGCGTGCTCAGTCGACCGCGGGTTCTGATGCACCTACTGTCCGGCTCTTGGGCCGTTTGCGGTAAGATTACGTGCTGGCGGGATTTACTGAGTGATGAGCAGTGGGGCCAGGTTGAGCAAGCTCGCAAAGGTAAGCTGAGCGAGATTCAGTTTCTTTAGTAGTTTTCGACTGAAGGGGCGGCGCGGAAGTGGGCTTCGATACCGGCGATCACTTCGTCAGGGTCGTCAGTCAGCTGAAAGAGGTCGAGGTCTGAGGCTGACATCATCCCTTTTGCTAGTCCCGGTTCTTTTAACCAGGTGAGAAGGCCAGACCAGTAGTCGGTCCCCATGAGGTAGATGGGGAAGGGCTTGATCTTCTTGGTCTGGATGAGGGTGAGCGCTTCCATGAGCTCGTCGAGGGTGCCGAGGCCACCGGGTAGGACGACGTAGGCTTGGGCGTATTTTGTGAACATCACTTTGCGGACGAAGAAGTAGCGGAAGTTGAGGGT
>JAJFJX010000290.1 GCA_021773655.1 Panacagrimonas sp. | reverse complement strand
TGCTGGTCGCCTTCGGGATCATGATCGTCAAGCTGCAACTGCCGCTGCTGCTGGCAGCCGCCCATAATGGCGGTGCCGCCCTGCTCCTGCTGAGCCTGGTGAGCCTGAACTATTACGCCTGGAAGCCGTTGCAACCGTGAGCGCCACCCCGCAAACCCTGGCCGCGTCGTCGATGCGCAGTCGTGCCAACGAGTACTACGAGCTGTGCAAGCCGCGCGTGGTGATGCTGATCGTGTTCACCGCAGTGGTCGGCATGTTCCTGGCCGTGCCCGGCCTGCCACCGCTGGACGCGCTGCTGTGGGGTACGTTCGGAATCGGTCTGCAGGCGGCCAGTGCCGCGGCCGTCAACCAGATCATCGACCGCAACATCGACCGCCGCATGGCGCGCACCTGCGGCCGGCCGCTGGTGACCGGGGCACTGGGCATGACCGAGTCGATCGCCTTCGCCACCCTGCTGGGCCTGGCGGGTTTCGCGGTGCTGTGGTTTCTGGTCAATCCGCTCACCGCCTGGCTGACGCAGTTCACCCTGATCGGCTACGCCGGCATCTATACGCTGTATCTCAAGCGCGCCACGCCGCAGAACATCGTCATCGGCGGGGCTGCCGGTGCGGCGCCGCCGGTGCTGGGCTGGGTGGCGGTGACCGGCGAGGTGCACGGCCATGCGCTGATCCTGTTCCTGATCATCTTCATCTGGACGCCGCCGCATTTCTGGGCGCTGGCGATCGAGCGCTGCGAGGAGTACGCCAAGGCCGATATTCCGATGCTGCCGGTCACCCACGGCATCGAGTTCACCAAGACCCAGGTGCTGCTGTACACCGTGCTGCTGGTGGCAATCACCGTCCTGCCGTATGCCACCGGCATGAGCGGGCTGCTGTACCTGCTTGGCGCGCTGATCCTCGGCGGCCAGTTCCTGGCCTATGCCTGGCGACTCAAGTACCGCCCGGTACCCGGGCTGCCGATGAAGACTTTCGGCTATTCCATCGCGTACCTGATGGGCATTTTCACGCTGCTGCTGGTGGACCATTACCTGGGCGGGATGCTGGAACTCCTGAGCGGCTGAGCGCCGCTGACACGGCGTACCGGCGTGGGGTCCGTTGCCGCTCAAGACATAGGGCGCAGAGCGAACAGGAAAGGCACCCGGGACTATTCTGGACGGCGCGCCCCGCACCCAAGGCGAGCACGGCACACCCTGACTTTACTTTCTGTCTTGGCGTCCCTTGCGTTCAACCGCTTCTCGCAGGGGACCGTCGCACCCGGAATGAAAACATCCACCACACCGGACGTGACCGCGCGGGGATCGCGCGGGGATCGAACGCGAGCCCCCGAGAAATGCGGGGAAATGCGGGCCGGCTCGCCACCGGTTCGAGCCGGCCTTGATCACGGTGCTGGGCGGCTCCGGTGGCGATGTAGTTCGCCAGCCGAAGTGCCATCTGCGCCTCGGACGGCAGCGCGAGCGTGGCCCAGGTCATCAGCCCGAAAAGGCGCGTGCGATCAGCGCGTTCATCGGGGCGTCGGCCGGTAGGGTGCCGAAGGCCAGACCGTGCTCGCCGCCCAGGCGCGAACGGCAGAACGCCTGCGCCACCTCGGCATTGCCGGCGCGCAGCAGGATCGAGGCCTGCAGCGCCAGCGCGGTCCGCTCCACCACCCTGCGGCTGCGCAGTTCCAGGGTGTCGCGATCATCGAAGGCCTCGCCCAGCCAGTGGATCTCGCGATCGAGGTCGGCATCCAGGCCGCGCGCGGCGAGCAGCTCGGCGGTGACGGCCTCGTGCGTCCGGGGTTCGCGCGACACCGAGCGCAGCACGTCCAGGCACTGGATGTTGCCGCTGCCCTCCCAGATCGAATTCAGCGGTGCCTGCCGATACAGCCGCGGCAGGTTGGACTCCTCGACATAGCCCAGGCCGCCCAGGCATTCCTGCGCCTCGTTGACCAGCGGCGGGCAGCGCTTGCAGATCCAGTACTTTCCGATGGCGGTGGCGATGCGCGCCAGCGCCGCCTCGCCGGCATCGCGAGCACTGGCGTCGACCGCGCGTGCCACGCGCATCGTCAGCGCCACGGCGGCTTCGGATTCCAGCGCCAGGTCGGCCAGCACGTTGCGCATCAGTGGCTGCTCGACCAGGCGCTTGCCGAACACCCGGCGGTGCTGCGCGTGATGCAGGGCCTGCACGCAGGCCTGCCGCATCAGCGCGCTGGAGCCGATCATGCAGTCCAGCCGCGTCAGCGCCACCATCTCCAGGATGGTGGCCACGCCGCGGCCTTCGTCGCCGACGCGCCAGCCGAAGGCGTCGAGGAACTCGACCTCGGACGAGGCATTGCTGCGATCACCGAGCTTGTCCTTGAGCCGCTGGATGTGGATGGCGTTGCGAGTGCCGTCGTCGAGAATCTTCGGCATCAGGAAGCAGCTCAGGCCGTCCTGCGCCTGCGCCAGCACCAGCCAGGCATCGCACATCGGCGCCGAGAAGAACCACTTGTGGCCGACCAGGCGATAGCCGCCGTCCGCCTGGCGCGTGGCGCGCGTGGTGTTGGCGCGCACGTCCGAGCCGCCCTGCTTCTCGGTCATGCCCATGCCCATCGTGCAGCCGCGCTTGCGGTCCACCGGCAGCACGCGCGGATCGTAGTCCAGCGACTGGATCTTCGGCAGCCAGCGCGCGGCGAGCACCGGGGCATGGCGCAGCGCCGGCACGGCGGAGTGCGTCATGGTCAGCGGACAACTGGTGCCGGCCTCGGCCTGCGCGTGCAGATAGCTCAGCGCCGCCCGCGCCACGTGCGCACCCGGGGTGTCCTGATGGCGCCAGGCAAAGGCGTGCACGCCATGGCGCATGCCCAGTTCCATCACGCGGTGCCAGGCGGGATGGAACTCGACCTCGTCGAGGCGATGGCCGTAGCGATCAAACGCGCGCAGCTTGGGCGGGTTTTGGTTGGCGGTGTAACCCAGGTCCATCAGCTCGCCGCCGGCGACCGCGCCAAAGTCGGCGAGCTCGCGCTGTGCCCAGCCCCCACCTTCGCGTGCCACCGCCTCGCGCAGCGCGGCATCTCCGGTCCATGCGTTGTAGTGGCCAATCAACGGGGGCTGGTTGCTGACCTCATGGGTGACAAAGGACGGGACGGGCTTGGTCATGGTCGTTCCTCGCAGTGGGCGCAGTGTGGTGGGCTGCGGGGGCTGCCGCAAAGTTCAAGGGTCAGGCCGGTCGGGTGGCGGCTGAGTGGAACGATGAACATGCGCCGGGTTCACCACTGGCGCCGGGTGGCTGGAACTGGCCCCGCCGATGGCCGTCGCAGGCGGCACGAAAGCGGCCTGGACCCTGGGGCGGTTCCGGATCGACCGAGTGATCTGCCCCGGCTGCAAAAAAAGCTAATTGCAAAAGGTGGTTGAGTGGACATGCGCTCCAATCGCCTTTTGCTCGAAACGGCTATGCAGCCCTGCGAGAAGCTCGTCGATTGATCAAGCTCTAGGCTGGGATGTCGAACGTCTTGTTCAGGGCCTGGATCATCCGCACCGTCAGCGGGCGTCGGCGGGCCAGCACTTCATAAACGCGGTTCTTCCGCCCGATCGCCGGAACCAGATCATCGACCGTGAGTCCCTGCTGTTCCATCCGGAAGTTGATGGCCTCGACCGCATCCGGTAGATCCATGGGGAAGTGCATGCGCTCGTAGGCCTCGACCAAAGTCGCCTGCACGTCGAGACGGTCGCCCGCCTCGGTGCCCGCTTCCGCCGACCTGAGCGTCTCGATCTCGCGCAGGGTCTGGCGATAGTCGGACTCGGTCTTGATGGGGCGGATATTCATGGCGCTCTCTTCAGGTGGCTTTTACTTCGATCTGATCGTACTGCTGATGGGTGCCGATGAAGCGGATGTAAAGCACCCTGTATGGGTCATTGATCCAGACAACGAGGCGGTACGTGTTGCCCGCGATGTCGAACACGACGCGCCCGTCCTTCAAGACACTGGCATTGCCGAACTGCTGCTTCACCTCGTTGGGCGTAGACCAATCGGCCTTCACCGCTTCGCGATACCATGCCATCGTCGGCCCCTAGGCGTCCTGGTATTCCGGCTCGCCGGACCAGAAGGCCTTCAGTGTCGACACGGCGATGATCCGCATGGCGCAGGCCAGCCCCAATATGGGACTGGCACAAGGGCGAGACCTACCCTTTAAAGGGAGGCCGGTTGAACCGATGGCTCCACCAACCACCTTTTTCACATGGCCAAAAAAACGCCTACAGTGTCGAACTGACGTCGGCTTTCCTCCTCTGGCCTGGATGACGGCCCCACCACTATCGGATCCCTTTGCCAGTGAAAACATCGGAGAACGCGGTTATGGAAGGTGCAGGTGATGCCGAGGCGTTCCTCGCGCGCCATCGTCCACGTCCACTCGGCGCGGTGCCGATGTTTGCCGCGGTCACGTCCGAATTGGTCAAACATGTCGGGGTCGAGCAGATCCGGTCACTGTTCTACCTGGCGGGCGCCCGCATCGCGGAACAGAACCCCTTGCAGGGCGTTGACCGTCTGGGCGAGGTCGAACGCGCTGCCCGCGCCCTGCTGGCGGGTCACGACTGGGGCTGGCTGCGGGTGGAGCAGAACGACGACTGGGTGGATTTCGTGCATGGCGACGCGCCGCTGGACGCCTGGTTCGGCGAAGACAGCGCGGCCTGGGCGCCAGCGCTGTTCGAGGGCCTGTACTGCGCCTGGCTGCGCCAGCTCGGGGCCGAGGATCGCCTCCAGCTCCGTCAGGTCGCCGCTACCGACAGTCGACAGCGCGAGCTGCGTTTCCGGCTGATGCACGAGAGTCTTTTCTGAGCAAGGGGGCGCCGTGCGTGAATTTCGGTTACGTATGGCGGGAGGAACAAATTTGCAGGGACTTCGCAGGGAAGAATCGTGACGATGAGCAGCAGCAAGCCAGCAAAACTGCACCACGACGTGAACCGGCTGATGCAGCAGTTGCATGTCGACGCCTTCGAATTCCGCAACTTCGACCGCGGGCCTCAGGATGAGGCATCGGACGTGCCGGACTTCGAACCACAGACCGCGCCGCCGCCCGCACCTGCGCCGAAGGACCAGGTCCATGTCCAAGCCCGGGTCCCGGTGCCACCCCGCACCGCATCTCAGGCGGCACCGCCGTCGGCGCGCCCGATTCCGCCGTCGCCGGGCGCGCGCGTCGTGCCGCCCCTGCAGCGGCATGACGCACGCCTGGCCGATCCCGGCCTTCCTGTGGTCGTCGTCCCTGATCCCGGCCTACAGGAAATCTTCGGCAGGCTGCTGCGCCATCGGTCGGGCCGCGCCGAGCACAAGGCGCCACTGAAGCTGTCGCTGCCGATGCACCCCTCAGCCGGTGGCGCCCGCCGCCGACCCGATACCAGCACCGTGCAGGAAGTTTTCCAGCGGCTGGCCCGGTCGTCGGCCACGCGGGTCAGCCTGATTCGCAGCCGGGACTGACACATGAGCCCTGGTTCCGATCCCGGACGCGAAGGCGTTCGGAACACCATGGCGGCTGCCGCCCTGATCGTGCCGTTTGCAATGATCATCGTGGCGCTGACCAGCTTTTCGATGACGCCACTGACCTTGATCTGGCAGGGGCTGGCCGGTCTGCTGGCGCTGCTGGCTGCGCTCGTGGCGATGCGAATTCGCTCCCGTCCGGCGTCACTGTTCCTGATGGCGCTATCGCTGGCTTTCTCCAGCCGCTATCTCTACTGGCGCTATGCCGAGACGCTGCCGATCGGCGAGGGGTACAACGCGCTTGATCTGTTTCTGGCCATCGGCCTGATCGCCGCGGAAAGCTATGCCTTCCTGATCCTGCTGTTGGGCTATTTCCAGGTCCTGTGGCCGCTGAGCCGGCGTCCGGTGCGCCTGCCCGATGACCCTGCCGACTGGCCGACGGTCGATCTCTACATCCCGACCTACGACGAGCCGCTCAACGTGGTACGGCCGACCATCCTGGCGGCGCTGGAGATCGACTGGCCGCAGGACAAGCTGCGGGTGTATGTGCTCGACGACGGCCGCCGGCCGGAGTTCGCGGAGTTTGCCCGCCAGGCTGGCGCGTACTATCTGGCGCGCCCGGACAACACCCACGCCAAGGCCGGCAACATCAACCACGCACTGGGCCATACCAGCGGCGAGTACGTGGCGATCTTCGACTGCGATCACATCCCCACGCGCTCGTTCCTGCAGATGACCATGGGCACGCTGATCGCCAACCCGCGCACGGCCTTGGTGCAGACCCCGCATCACTTCTTCTCGCCCGATCCGTTCGAGCGCAATCTCAACACCTTCCGCAAGATTCCCAACGAGGGCGAGCTGTTCTACGGGCTGGTACAGGCCGGTAACGATCTCTGGGACGCCTCGTTCTTTTGTGGTTCCTGCGCGGTGATCCGGCGCCAGGCGCTGGACCAGATCGGCGGCATCGCGGTGGAGACCGTGACCGAGGATGCCCACACCTCGCTGCGCATGCACCAGCGCGGCTGGAGCTCGGCCTATGTAGGCGTGCCGCAGGCAGCGGGCCTGGCCACCGAATCGCTGTCGGCCCACATCGGCCAGCGCATCCGCTGGGCGCGGGGCATGGCACAGATTTTCCGGCTCGACAATCCCTTGATCGCGCGTGGGCTCAAGCTCGGCCAGCGGCTGTGCTACGCCAACGCCATGCTGCACTTCTTCTACGGCCTGCCGCGCCTGGTGTTCCTGACCAGTCCGCTGGCATTCCTGCTGGCCGGGGCGGAAATCATCGGCGCTCAGGCGCCGATGATCCTGGCCTTTGCGCTGCCCCATCTGATTCTGGCGGTGATGGCCAACTCCCGGGTGCAGGGCGAGTTCCGCCATTCCTGGTGGGCGGAGGTCTACGAGACGGTGCTGGCGACCTTCATCATCATTCCCACCACCCTGGCGCTGATCAATCCCAAATCCGGCAAGTTCAATGTCACCGCCAAGGGCGGCCGGGTCGATCGCGATTATTTCGACGGTGATATCGCCAAGCCCTATTACTTCCTCTACTTGTTCAATGTGATCGGCGTGGTGGTCGGCCTGCTCAAGCTGTGCTTCTCCGCCGACCCCGACGTCTACACCCTGCTGCTGAATCTGGCCTGGGCAACCTACAACCTGCTGATCCTGGGCGCAGCGCTGAGCGTGGCGCGCGAACGTCGCCAGGTGCGCGCCGCCGTTCGCGTCAAGGAGGAACTGCACGCGCAGGTGCGCCGGCCCGGGCAGGCCAAGGGCGTGGCGACGATGACCGTCGACCTGTCGATGGGAGGGGTGGCCCTGCTCGCCGTGCCGGGTCTGGACCTGGTGCCGGACGAGGCGGTGGAGATCGTGCTCGAGTCCCCGGGGCGGCGCCTGTGGCTGCCGGGCACGGTGCGTCGCGTGGCGCCGGACCTGGCGACGGTGCAGTTCACGGATCTGAACATGGACCAGGAATCCAGCCTGACGCAATCGCTGTTCGGCCGTGCCGATGCCTGGATGGACTGGCGCGAACAGGGTGTTCGGGACCGGCCGCTCAACTCGCTCGCCCACATCGGGCGGATTTCCCTTTCCGGCTCATTGAAATTCTGGGAGTGGTTGGTGAAGGATTCGTACAGAAAAAGCGACCGCGCAAAGGCGCGCGCCGCAGGCAATGCGATGGTCTTCGTTGGTGCGGCGCTGTTCTCGGCGGCGCTGCTGTCTTCGGCTCCGGTGCTGGCGCAGACCAGCGCTCAGGCCGCCGCACGTGACCGCGACCATCGGCCACCGGCGCTGTCCGGCGACACCGTGGCCCCGCTCACCACTGATCGCGCCGGCACCGAGTCCCGCCGCGTGATGACGCTCGAAGACCTCGGCGTGCAGTACCCGATGCGCCTGACCACCACGCGCGGACTGTCCGGTGTCGGCCTGCCGCTGCGCCGCGACCAGGTGGTGACAAAGGCGCAGTTGCGCCTGAGCACGGCGCACTCGCCATCGCTGATCGAGGATCTGAGCCACGTCGCGGTGCTGGTCAACGGCGAGGTGGTGTCGACCTTCGAGCTCAGCGAGGAGGACGCCAGCGGCCGCGAGCGGGTCATCGACATCAATCCGGCGCTGCTGCAGGAATTCAACCGCATCGCGTTCGAAGTGCCGATGCACTACACCCGCGACGACGAGTGCGAAGACCCCACTCACTCAAGCCTGTGGAGCCTGTTCAGCAACCGCTCGCGGCTGGAGCTGAGCCTGGCGGCGCTGCCGCTGGAACCGGATCTCGGACGTCTGCCGCGACCCTTCTTCGATGCCAACGACCAGCGCCGGCTGACCCTGCCGGTCAGCTTCGCCGGACAGCCCGGCGGACAGGCGATGACCGCCGCAGCGATCGTGGCATCCTGGTTCGGGGCGCTGGCAGACTACCGCGGGGCCGAATTCCCGGCGCGTATCGGCAGCCTGCCGGTCGGCCACGGCGTGGTGCTGCGCACCGGCCGCGAATTCGAGGCGGCCTTGGGCCCGGCACCGGCTCGCCCGCAACTGCGCGTAGTGGCGCACCCGAAGGAGCCGGCTGCACGCCTGCTGGTGATCGAGGCTCCCGACGCTGCCGGGCTTGTCCAGGCCGCGCAGGCGCTGGCGCTGGGCGGCCAGAAGCTCGGCGGTGCGGGGGCTGACATCAGCAGCCTGGAACTGCCGCCGTCGCCACAACGCGGCACGGCGCCGCGCTGGGTCAATCCCGAGCTGGTGGCCAGGATCGGCGATTTCGCCGTCGGCCAGACCAGCGTTCGCGGGCTGGCGCCGGGGCCGATCGAATTCGATTTCCGCCTGCCGCCGGATGTCTACTTTCTCGCGGAAGACGGCGCAAAGGTCGATCTGCGCTATCGCTACTCGCCGCACACCGCGCCGGGATCAACACTCAGCACCCTGATCAACCAGAGCTTCATCGGCTCCACCGCGCTGCCGCGTGCCGGGCAACCCCCCTCGCGCAATGCCGAAGAGGAATTCGACCGTGTGCGCATCGACCTGCCGGCCCACCAGCTCGGGCCGCGCAACCGCCTGACCTTGCAGTACCACTTCAGTCGCAGTGTGTCCAAACCCTGCGACCACTTCGTGTCGGAATCGCTGGGCGGCTCGGTCGATCTGGACTCGGAGATCACCTTCAAGCGCCATGGCCGCTATGCGCGCTGGCCGGACCTGGGCCGCTACCGCGATGGCGGCCTGCCGTTTTCGCTGATGGCCGACCTGAGCCAGACCGCATTCCTGCTGCCGGAAACCGCCGACGAGGACGCGCTGTCGGCGATGCTGATGCTGGCCGGGCACCTGGGCCAGACCACCGGCGCGCCCGGCATCCGCGTGGCCGTGGACGGCATCGGCGCCGCGCAGAACTACCGTGATCGCGAACTGCTGCTGATCGGACGCGAGTCGGACCTGGACCTGCCCGTCGAATGGTCGGAGAACCTCCCGGTGCTGATCACTGCCAACGGCGCGCAGTTGCGGCCGGTTTCCACCGGCGCGGGCTTTCGCGCCTGGGTGGCCCAGCGCGACCTGGTCGGAGCGCGTCAGTACGCCGGTCGCGTGCTGGCCGGCAGCGGCAGCCAGCTCGGACTGATGCTCGGTGCGCGCTCGCCGTGGAACGGCGATCGTGACGCGGTCTGGCTGACCGCCGGCTCGGAGGTGCGGCTGACCGAGGTGGCGCGCACGCTGATCGATCCGTCCAGGCGGCAGTTCATCAAGGGCGACCTGTCGGTGCTGCGTGGCGATGAAGTCACCGGCTATCTGCTCGGCGATCAGTGGGGCATCGGGCGGCTGTCGTTTTTCTACGCCCTGCGCGAGTGGCTCGGCCAGCGTCCCTACCTGATGGCGCCGTTGTCGATCCTGTTCGCCCTGCTGGCGATGCTGTTGCTGTATTACCTGCTGCGGCGTCGCGCCGCGGCGCGGTTGCGGCCCAGCAACGCCCCCAGCAACTCTTCCAGCAATTCCTGATGATGAGTGCGCCGGCTGCCCGCGGGACTGCGCGCGGGCCGCGCCCGTGGCCGGCGTGGCTCGCGGGCTTCGTCCTGCTGCTGACGGCACCCGGACTGTGGGCGCTGACGGCCTGGCCGGCCTGGGACGCATTCGCCGCGTCCTACGTGCAGGACGACGGCCGCGTGGTGGACTGGACGACCGAAGCACGCACGGTCTCGGAAGGTCAGGCCTACGCGCTGTTCTTCGCGTTGGTGGCCGGGGATCGCGCACGTTTCGAGCGCATTCTGGACTGGACCGCCACACACCTGGCGCGTGGTGATCTGGCGCAGCATCTGCCCGCCTGGCTGTGGGGACGCGACGAACACGAACGCTGGCGAGTACTCGACGAAAACCCGGCATCGGATGCCGACCTGTGGCTCAGCTATACGCTGCTCGAAGCCGGACGGCTGTGGTCGCGGCCGCTGTGGACGCGGCTGGGGCTGGCGATGCTCGACCAGATCGCGGCACGGGAAGTGCGGTCAGCAGGGCCGCACCGAGTGCTGATGCCGGCGCCCCAGGGCTTCATCTCCGATCAGGGGCTGCGTCTGAACCCCAGCTACTGGCCGCCGTTTCAGTTCGCCTATTTCGCCGCCGTCCAGCCCGACGGCCCATGGCAGCAATTGCTGGACGACTACCAGTACTTCCTGCCCGATCTCAGCCCCGGCGGGCGGGTGCCGGACTGGTTTGTGCTCACCGAGTACGGGCCGCGACTGGACCTCGAATCGGGCGGGCAGGGCGGTTACGACGCCATCCGGGTCTATCTTTGGGCCGCGTTCGGGCCGGCCGAGTTGCCGGCGGCGCAGGCCCTGCGGCGCGAACTACGGCCCTTCGCCGACCTGGTGCACGCCATCGGCCGTCCGCCGGAACGCTGGTATCCCGATGGCCGCGCCCCGCATGGGGTGGCACCGCCCGGCTACGACGCCGCGCTGGCGCCGTTCTTCGACGCAGTGGGCGCGCCGGGCCTGGCGCAGGCTGCGCGCCAGCGGGTGGCACAGGCGCGTGTCGGCGATCTGCTCGGCGTGCCCGCCCGTTATTACGATCAGGTGCTCGCCCTGTTCGGCGAGGGTTTTTCCGAGCACCGATTTGGATTCGGCCATGACGGCCGCCTGGAGTTGCCATGAGTGCGCGGCGTTACCTGTTTTTGAGCCTGCCCCTGCTGCTGTGCGCTGCACAGCCGGCACAGGCCCAGGCTGATCCTGCGGCGGTCCGCGCGCTGATCGAGCAGGGCC